>JACRGY010000187.1 GCA_016212165.1 Nitrospirota bacterium | reverse complement strand
GATTTAATCAAGGGTTATTTCTGTCATTCCCGTGAAAACGGGAATCCAGTAAAATCAATAGCCTCTGGATTCCCCGATCAAGTCGGGGAATGACAGGTTAAATTTTCATCGTCCTTTGTGTCTCTTGAGACATGAATATTTCATTCTTTCACATTATATACAATCTATCGCAGTTTTGTCTTGGCTGACGTATAAACGCTTAGTGAATACCTTGACTTTCTATGTGGTAATGACTATACTTTTAAAGTAAAACTTTAGGCAGGAGGATAAATGCATGAAATTAGCTGATTATTCTACGGTTATAGGTATTCTGGCCGGTGTAATGGGGCTTTTGCTGCTGTTTGCTCCCGGGGTTTTAAGGAAATTGAATGAAATGTCTCAGAAGATGATAGCCCGGATAGACACCACTACATTTACCTACAGGATTGGATTTGGCGTTTCACTTATCATCGCATCGGTCTTTCTAATTTTCATGGGATATTATTTTAAGGTCAAGGGGCGTTAATGTTCGGATTGTTCAGGCCTGCTCCTTTAGGAGTGGACCTTGGCACCGGTTCTATCAAAGTTATTGGACTTAACGGCAAAAAGATTTCCCTCGCCGCATTTATGGATATTCCCTCCTCTGTCTGGGAAGATGAATCTCTTCTGATAAACAGACTGAAAAATTTCTTCAAAGAGATAGATATTGACGGCAAAGATGCGGTAGTTCACATGCCGGGTTATCTCTCATTTGTAAGGACGATAAACCTGCCTCCTATGCCCAAGGGAGAATTAAAGGAAGCTGTTAAGTGGGAAATAAAACGGCAGCTGCCATATCCTACGGAAGAGGCTGTCTATGATTATATAGCAGCCCCGGCTGCGGACGGCATTGTTGTCACCTTTGCCTCTGCCGAGAGGAAAAATGTCCAGCGGTATATAGCTCCTTTTAAGGAAGCCGGTCTTAAGGTTGCGGCAGTTGATGTAAATCCTTTGTGCCTTATAAGGGCGCTTCCATTGCACGGTTCAGGCAACATAATAGTGCTTGACATAGGCGCGCGAAGCATGGAGATAGACATAATGAGGTCGGAATCCGTACGACTGACAAGGACGGTTGAGCTGGGAGGCGAACAAATAAAAAACCAGCTTATAAGCGAAGGTTTCCCTGAAGGAGAGATTGATGATATCATGATGAATGGCCCTGCAGAGAGAATGAAAGAGGTGTTGAATCAATTTTTGAGAGAGATTTTCCTTTCAATAGATTATTACAAGGCAACTTTTAAAGAGAAGGTATTTTCTGAGGTTATTCTCACAGGCGGCGTTGCGATCAATCATGCTGTTCGGGATTATTTTTCTCATATGCTTGATATCCCCGTCAGTGTTCCAAACCCGTTTGATAATCTTATTATGAAGGACGAAAGCCTGAGGCCGCTCGGCCCGCGATTCTCCGTGGCAATCGGCCTTGCAAAGAGGGCTTCATGAAAGCAACATTAAATCTTCTGCCGGTTGAAGTGAAGGCAGGCGCTGCTGAGAGGGAAGGCCGGTTTTATTACCTGCTTGCGGGGCTTTCAGTTTATATAGTTGTAATTATGGGACTCTATTTTTTGAATATTATTAACGCTAAGAAGCTTGGCACTGAGATGGATAAGCTGAATAAACAGAAAATAGAACTGCAGCAGCAGATAAAGCCCCTCCCTGCTGTTACTGTTGCCCCGTCTTTGTTGGTGGACAAGGAAATATTAATTGCAATGGAGAAGGCCCCAAAATGGAGCCAGACACTCAGCGCCATCTCAGTTATTGTGCCGGAGGATGTATGGCTTTCCTCTATTGAGTCACGAGATGAAAAGGGAGGGAGAAGCATGAATATAAAAGGGTTTTCAACAACACAGCTCGGAGTTGCAAACCTTATATCCGCGCTTGAGCTGTCCCATCATTTCTATGATGTTGAGATTGTCTTTGTGCAGAAAGGCGCCAAGGATATTTCTTTTGAATTGAAGACAAAGATGCGATGGACATAAATAAAAGCTGAAAGCTAAGAGTTATGGATATGAATATAAAAGCAATTAAAAGTAAGTTTGAGAAACTTTCGCAGAGGGAAAAGATTATTACTGCAGTAACGCTTGCAGCAATAGCGGTTATTGTTCCATACATGCTGCTCTATTCGCCTTCATCCGTAAGTCTTAAGAACAAAAAACAGGCGATTCAGAATTTAAAGAAAGAGATAGAGGCAGTAAATGCAGCATTGGCATCACAGGCCGCTTTACCGACAGAACCTGTCGCGGAAAAGATAGCGCTTCCTGAGGCAGAAGACCTCTCGGGAATGTTAGCGGCTATAAGCCGTGAGGCGACTATTGCAAATGTTGATTTCGTATCCATAGCGCCTGAAGGTTTTGTGCATAAGGATAAATTTATAGAATTAAAGGTAAAGATTGAACTGAAGGTAAAGTTTAGGGAGTTGTATGACTTCATTAAGATTCTCGAAACAAGGCATAAATTATTTCTTATACAGGAGCTTAAATTTGAGACAAACACCGCGCTTTATCCTTCAGGCATAGCTTTGCTGAAGGCAGTGACGTATCTGAGGAAAAAGGAATGAAACAGGGGTCAAGGGGTCAAGGGATCAAAGTGCCAAGAGAAATGGAGTCATTGCGAGGAGTCCCCCGATATTATCGG
>JACRGY010000186.1 GCA_016212165.1 Nitrospirota bacterium | reverse complement strand
TATCGCAAGGTTCAGGAAGCCGATGCTGTCGCTGTGCTGAACAGTAAATTCAAGTGTTTTCCTTGCACTTGTCTCTGTTTCCGCAGGCGTACCAAAAATAAGATAGACATAGGCGGCAATCCCGGCACTTTTCAGATTTTTAAGTACTGCTGAAGCTGTCTCAACATTGATCCCTTTTTTCAGACTGTCCAGCACTTCCTGGTCCCCTGATTCAATTCCGAGCTTGAGCATAACGCACCCGGACTTTCTCAGCGCAACGCAGAAATCCGGGTCAGCCAGAAGGGGGCTGATGCGGCTGAACCCGTACCAGGGAATGCCGGCGTTGTCAGCAGCAAGGGCCTTTAGGAGAGCCGGGCTTATGGCGTTGTCAAGAAGATGGATAAGCACTGGATGAGTATTTTCTTTCAGAGCTCTTAAGTCCGAAATTACCTGCTGTGCCGGAATGGGGATATAAGGATTTCCCTCTGCCTTTTCAGGACAGAATCCGCACCTGTTCCAGTAGCAACCTGTTGATGCGCTGTATGGAAGTACAAAACCAGGCGAAAGGTATTTATCCACTGGCAGGGAAATATAATCAGGCATGGGCAGTTTTTCTTTCGTAGCAGCAAGGCCCAGAAGCGAGAGGAGTTGATATTCGCCGGGGCCTGCAACGAGATGGTCAACAAGGCCTGGAAAGGGGTTTTTCCGCCGGGGATTCTTCAGCCATGAAGTAACAAGCCCGCCTCCCAGAATTATTCTCACTCCCGGGAATTCGCGCTTTATGAAACCTATCATCGCAAAGGCGCATAATGCCTGGCTCAGATAGTTCAGGGAGATACCGGCAAATGAAGGCTCTTTTTCGCGGAAGAGCCCTTCGAGTCTTATCCGGAAATATGGATAAAAGGGGTTTAGCTCAGGCTGTTCTGCGGCGTTCAGGAGGTCGTTGCTTTTTAATGGAGACATGTCTTTAAGCTCGTAATTTGCCAGGCCCACTACTGAACCCGTCAGGGAGGCTTTGCTGAGTACCCTGCCAATGTCGCTGACCGTTCTTTTGTATCGGTCAGGATGGCGGTACAGACCCGGGTTTCTAATGGAAGAAATGTTTTGTTTAATATTTTTGAAAGCCCTTCTTGTCCATGCATCTTTTATTTTTTCTGGGGGCAAAGGCATTTGAAGGAGATGGAGCAGCCCCTCTATATTTGCATCGAGAAGACGGTGCTCAACTTTATGCCTTCCGAGTATACCTGAGAGCCTTGATATGCCGGCAGGTGGTTCACCTGGTTTTGCAACCGGAGGGTAGATGAGGAGTATCAATGGCCTTTCCGCTATTTTGCCTTGAGCAGTTTTTCTACTGTAGGGAAAAGCCCTATGTCAGTATGGGGAAGGAACAGCGCCGACATATATTCGTCCATGAAATTCCTCGAAACAGACAACTCCATATATGTCATTTTGTGAGCTATATCTTCTGCCTCTTTTCTTAATTTCTCAGAAAGAAGGCAAAGGTAAGCCCCGGCAATTGATGTATTTCCGAGGAACATGAACTTTTCTTTTGGAAGGTCAGGAAGCATTCCAAGAATAATCGCCTTATCCACATTAAGATAATTGCCGAATCCGCCTGCAACATAAATCCTTTCAATGCTGTCCAGCGTAAAGCCGACTTCCTTAATGAGGAGAGATATGCCTGCATAGATTGCGGCCTTTGCCCTCAGGACATTCTCTATATCAACCTCTGTGAGGACAACGTCCTTTTCTCCCCTGCAAAAAACAAATTCAGGGCCTTCATCTCCTTCCCTTATTCTGTCAGTCTTTATATCCCTGACAAACTTTCCCTTCTGGTCTATTACGCCGGTCAATAACATCTCTGAAATGGCGTCTATCATTCCTGAGCCGCATATTCCTGTCGGCGTTGTATTGCCTATTACAGAAAAAGAAGGTTCAAATGTGTCAGGCGCAATCTTTATTGCCTCTATTGCGCCTTCTGTGGCCCTCATCCCATGCTTTATCCCGCTTCCTTCAAAGCACGGCCCTGCTGAGCAGGCAGCTGTCATAAGCCACTCGTTATTACCTACAGCTATCTCTCCGTTTGTGCCGATATCCATGAATAATGCTATCTCACTGCTTCTGTGCATTCTGGAGGCAAGAACGCCGGAGACAATATCCCCTCCAACATAGCTGGCAACACATGGAAGCGTATAGACAGGCGCCTGTTTGTTAATATTAAGCCTTGCTGTGCCTGCTTTCCATAACGGAAAAAAGTTTACCGCAGGTATATACGGCTCTTCCCTTATGTAACGCGGGTCAATGCCCCAGAATATATGGGACATGGTCGTATTGCCGGATACAACAGCCGACTCAACGTGTTCCGGTTTAATTTTATGCTTCTCTGTAATGGTCCTTATAAGGTTATTTATATCTTCTGCAACAACATCCCTGAGTTCATTAAGCCCTCCGTGTTCTGTTGCATAGATTATCCTTGTTATAACATCGTCTCCGTGCCGTATCTGGGAATTATATGTCATTCCGACATCAACAAGGCTTCCATCAGAGAAGTTAACCAGGTAAACAACAATTGTTGTGGTCCCTATATCAACCGCGAGCCCGTACCTTGAGGTATCTCGCCTGTCTGTTATAAAAATAGCCTCTGCACCATTGACATGGGCAAGGTCTATGTCCCAGCCCGAGCTTCTCATGGAATCTGCCATAGATAAGACAAAACCATGAGAAAACCTCATTCCTGTCATGCCTTTGATATTCAATTCCCTTTGTAATCTTTCCAGGTCGCTTATATGGTCTTCAATGGAAGGAGACGGGAGTTTGACGCTGACTTTATTCACTATCGGAGATATCTTCCCGTCAAGAGATTTGAAGAGTTCCGCAAGGTCCTTTGATTTTGAAAGGGCGATCTTGTCTCCGATGACAAGCCTGGAGCTTTCTAACAGCTCTACTGAGATTTCCTGCTCCGGAAAGGTCTGACAGGCAAGGACAATTCCCTTGTCCCTGTCGCCCTTTGAAATTTTCCCTGCCTTTGCTGTCCTGTATTTGCCGGAGAGCACCTTTACACGGCATTTGCCGCATGTGCCCTTACCGCCGCAGGAAGAGATAAGATATTTCCCGTGTCTTTTGAGGGCAGAGAGGATATTTTCTCCCTCTGCAATTGAAATCTCTTCTCCTGTTGCAAGTTTAATGTTCATATCTTAAAAGGGTTCGAGGGTTCGAGGGTTCCAGGGTTCTGGTATTTATTTTCACTTGACCCCTTGACCCCCTTACCCTTGACACCTTTTTTTACTTTGCCATCTCCACAAGCTTTTCTGCTATCTGGACAGCATTAAGGGCTGCGCCTTTCCTCAGATTATCAGCAACAATCCACATGTTTATCCCGTTCTCTATGGATTCATCCTCTCTTATCCTGCCGACATAGGTCTCATCCTTACCGGCAATATTGACAGCCAATGGATAAATATTCTTTTCAGGCGCGTCAAACACAACAATGCCCGGGGCCTTTGAAAGCAATGCCCTCACATCGTTCGGAGTAAGTTTTTTCTCTGTTTCGATATTAAGGCTCTCTGAATGACACCTAAAAACAGGCACGCGCACAGTTGTCGCGGTGAGCCTGATTGAGTCATCCCCCATTATTTTTTTTGTCTCATCCACCATTTTCATCTCTTCTTTCGTATAGCCGTTTTCAAGAAACTTGTCTATATGAGGAAGCACATTAAATGCAATCTGGTGCGGATAGACGTTGCATTTTATCTCCTTAAAATTCAGCAGGTCTGCTGTCTGCTGAAGTAGTTCATCCATTGCCTTTTTGCCTGTGCCTGAGACAGACTGAAAAGTAGTTACGACAACCCTTTTTATCTTTGCAGCATCGTGTATTGGTTTTAAGACTACAACCATCTGGATGGTGGAACAATTCGGATTTGCAATAATCCCCTTATGCCACTTAAGGTCATGGCTGTTCACCTCAGGCACAACCAACGGCACTTCCGGGTCCATCCTCCACTGGCTTGAATTGTCAACAACAACACACCCTGACTTTGCTGCAACCGGAGCCCATATCTTGGACCTCTCAGCGCCAGCAGACAAAAGGGCGATATCTATACCTTTAAATGAGCCTTCATTCAGGCTCTCAACAGGAATCTGCTGCCCCTGGAATTCAAGGGTCTTGCCCTCCGAGCGTTCAGAGGCAAAGAGCCTGAGCTTCTCAACAGGGAAATCCCGCTGCTCAAGTGTTGCAATCATCTCATTGCCGACTGCCCCTGTTGCGCCCACAACAGCAACAACATATTTTTTCTTCTTAATCATCTGACTAAATCCTTTCCATGAAATTTATGAATGAATTAATTTATCACAGAGAGGGTAAAAATTTCTATCCTTGCCTCAGAACGGCCTGGATTACCTGCGCAGGCTTTCTACAACCTTTTTTAGCGATTTCATTTCTTCATAAATAATACTTAGAACCAAAGCCCTCAATGCATTCAAATCGCCCTTATTCGATTTCCGCATGGCAGTGATATATTCGGCCCGCCTTATCGGAGGAATAATCACAGGGCAGTAGCCGTTTTTCATAGTAAAAATGCTTAAAAGAAGCCTTCCGATTCTTCCGTTGCCGTCTGTGAATGGGTGGATTGATTCAAATTCTGCGTGGAGGTCACTCGCCTGCTCAAGAGGGTGCTTATCTTTTACACCCCTATTCAAGTTTCCGATATATTTTTTCATCAGTTCAGGAACTTTCTTATAATCAGGCGGCAGATAATCCGTTCCGGTAATAATGACGTTCTTTTTCCTGTAAGTTCCCGCGTTCTCAGAATCTATCTTCTCGAAAAAGAGCTTATGCAGAAATAAGATGTTTTCTTCAGATACAGGCTTATCCAGCAGGGAATAGATATGGTCATAAGCCTTTGCATGGCCTATTGCCTCATTATGCTCTCTCAGGGACTTCCCTCCTATTGTTATCCCGTCTTCAATGACAACCTTTGTCTCTGATTCAGTCAGGGTATTCCCCTCAATTGCGTTGGATGTATATGTCAGCCCGATGCGGTAATAGGCTTTTAGCTGTTTGACAACATGCTCCGAAAAAGGCCGATAGCCGTCAAGGGCGGATTTGAGAGAGGAGAGTTTATTTAGGATGGCTTCCATTGTCTTTAAGCATATTTGCCTTTAAAATCAGAAGACAGGTTTCTTATCAACTTACTGTTACGCTCCAGTCGTCTGATGTAAGCTCAATGGTCTCCATCGCTTGAGAGCAAAACTTTTGTATGCTTTGAGCTGACAGGTTGACCTCGATGAAAAAACCATTTTGTAGCTGTCGTACCGCCCTAAATTTATTTTTGTCTTTACCGAGATAGCGCGGGAAGTTTTGTGCAATAATTTCAAACTTGTCGGGTTCGAGATCTGCAACTGTATTAAGTGTTTGCTCCAAAACATCACGCCATGTTTGAACTTGAAACTGCTGCCCCAATATTTTCAGACCCGTTGGAGAGGTTCCCGTAACTTCCTTTAAGTCAGAAGAAGTAGAGTT
>JACRGY010000190.1 GCA_016212165.1 Nitrospirota bacterium | reverse complement strand
TATGCCGCATCTTAAAGAACTGAAAGAGGGCATTGAATCTCTCTCTGATTTTTCAGTTCATGAACTTGAAAAGGTCTTTAAATCTATCGTAGAAAAGCACGGAATAAAGCTTGGCGCCCTCGCCCAGCCTGCTCGCGTTGCCATGACCGGCGGCACCGAAAGCCCGGGGATATTTGAGGTGCTTGAGGTGCTCGGAAAAGAGAAGACACTCAGAAGGCTTGAGAAGGCGATTAAATCAATTGTTTAATTATTGCTGTCATTCCCGCGCAGGCGGGAATCCAGAGAGTTTTAAAATAGGGAACTGGATTCCGCATCAAGTGCGGAATGACGGAGGGAACAGAAAAAACATATGGAAGTAAAACCAACTGATTTTATACGCGAGATAATCAAGGAGGACCTGAAGGCAGGGAAATACGACAGCCGTGTTCACACGCGCTTTCCTCCTGAGCCGAACGGCTACCTTCACATCGGCCATGCAAAATCAATCTGCCTTAATTTCGGAATAGCCAAAGAGTTCAACGGTCTCTGCAACCTGCGCTTTGACGACACAAATCCCACAAAAGAAGAAGTTGAATACGTTGAATCAATAAAAGAGGATGTCAAATGGCTCGGATTTGACTGGCAGGAAAGGGAATATTACGCATCAGACTATTTTGAAAAGATGTATGAATACGCTGTTGAATTAATAAAAAAAGGCAGTGCTTATGTCTGCGACCTGAACGCGGATGAAATAAGGGAATACAGAGGAACACTCACAGAACCCGGCAAAGAAAGCCCATATCGCAATCGTTCTGTCGAAGAGAATCTTGAACTCTTTGAGAAGATGCGTAAAGGCGAATTTTCTGACGGCTCACGCACCCTGCGGGCAAAGATTGACATGAAATCAGGGAATATAAATATGCGCGACCCTGTAATGTTCAGGATACTCCATGCAGAGCATCACAGGACAGGGAATAAGTGGCGCATATATCCAATGTATGATTATGCTCACTGTGTTTCGGATTCAATTGAAGGGATAACACATTCCATCTGCACACTTGAATTTGAAGACCACAGGCCCTTGTATGACTGGTTTCTTGATGAGCTTGGCGTTTATCACCCGCAGCAGATAGAGTTTGCGAGGCTTAATCTCAGCTATACAGTTTTGAGCAAGAGAAAACTTATACAGCTTGTTCAGGAAGGTCATGTCAATGGATGGGATGATCCGAGGATGCCGACTATATCGGGAATCAGAAGGCGCGGATATACGCCTGAATCAATCAGGAATTTCTGCGAGCGCATCGGCGTTGCCAAGAGGGACAGCCTTGTTGATATGGCTCTGCTTGAATACTGCATCCGCGAAGGCCTGAACAAAAGCGCTCAGCGGGTTATGGCGGTTCTCAAGCCGCTGAAGGTAGTGATAACAAATTACCCTGAAAATCAGACTGAAGAACTTGAGGCGATAAACAATCCCGAGGACCCTTCAATGGGAACAAGAAAAGTTCCATTCTCGCGCGAGCTTTATATAGAAAGAGATGATTTCCGCGAAGACCCTCCGAAAGAATTCTTCCGCCTTGCGCCGGGACGTGAAGTAAGGCTGAGATATGCTTACTACATAAAGTGCGTTGATGCAATTAAGGATAAAACTACAGGAGAGATAACAGAACTTCACTGCACATATGACCCTGCTACAAGAGGCGGTGATTCTCCTGATAAAAGAAAAGTAAAGGCAACATTACACTGGGTCTCCGCTTCTCATGCAATTGAGGCAGAGGTGCGGCTCTACGACCATCTCTTCACAAAACCGAGCCCCGGCGAGGAGAGCGGTGATTTTAAGACAGACCTGAACCCGAAATCCCTTGAACTGCTAAAACAATGCTTTGTTGAACCATCCCTTGCCGATGCAAAATCAGGCGACAGGTTCCAGTTTGAAAGAATGGGTTATTTCTACGTTGACCGTGATTCAACAAAAGAGAAACCCGTATTCAACAGGACAGTGGCCCTGCGCGATACATGGGCCAAGATTGAGAAGGCAAAAAGATAAGAGTCGGCAACCTCTCATAACCCGGAATTATTCCCTGCCAGCATCTTTATAAATACCCGCGCAAGAACAGGGTCAAATAATTCACCACTTTTATCATG
>JACRGY010000192.1 GCA_016212165.1 Nitrospirota bacterium | reverse complement strand
TTTATCATAAAGGGGGGATTCAAGGATGAAGAAGATTTTTTTCTTGACGTTATCGTTGGTTGTTGGTTTATTTTTTGCCCAGTTGAGCTATGCTACCGCTGAACTTATTTGGGATAATTCGCCTTCATGGGTAGCTTCTAAAAACATGAAGAGTTGGTCAATTCGCGCAGGAGACCTTAATAATGATGGGTTCCCAGATGTTGTTCAGGCTGATTATTACGGCGGTCAGCTTTATATTTACTATAACAATGCCGGACAGCTTTCTTCAACACCGTCTTGGTCGTCATCAGAAATCGTAATAGATAGCTATTCTGGATTTTTTGATGTCCAATTGGCTGATATTAATAGTGATGGTTTCCTTGATATTATTGCTATGCACGATTTGACCCGCAAGGTATACATATATACGAATAACAATGGGCAGTTTAATTTACAGGCGGATTGGGTTTCTAATAAGCTTTGTAACTATGGTGGTTGGGTCACTAAGCCAGCTGATATAGATAGTGATGGAGATATGGACCTTTTAGTGCAATGCGGTGCTGGGAGCCTGAATTTGTTAAAGAATAACGCAGGCACATTAACAAAAAATGCTGTATGGTCTTCTTCAGAACGTTTGTCATGGTGGGTGCAACTTGATGTTGCTGATTATGATGGCGACGGTGTAATGGAAGTTGCAATGCCTAACGGGTATGAAGGCAGTGGCGCTTTTCCAAATTTTGGGGACTATAGGACATTTGTATATAAATATAATTCTTCAACAGGAGGATTTGATGTAATATGGAAGTCGCCGGTTGGAGGAGGACCAGCGGGAGCGGTAGCAGTTACACATGCATACTGGGCTGATTATGATAATGACGGGGACCTTGATTTAATCACTTCTGATGGCTTTTGTTTAAAGCAAACCATTTTTGCAGCGCCTATTATTATGTTGGCTGAAAATATAGATTACGATATGGACGGCGATGAAGATCTTCTTTTGGCCTATAATGGTACTGCAAAGATTTACTCTAATCGCTTTGTAGAGACTCATAATAAACCACCCCTCGCCAATGCCGGTACTGACCAGACAGCAAGCTGCTATGGGGCAAATGGGGCAGCAGTAACGCTTGACGGTTCCGGTTCATCAGACCCTGACAATGATGCGCTGACATATACATGGACAGGCATTTTCGGAACAGCAACCGGAGTAAATCCTCAAGTTCAGATTCCGCTCGGAACATACACCGTAACCCTTAAAGTTGATGACGGCAAAGGAGGGGCAGCAGAAGACACAGTTGTAATAACAGTACAAGACACAGTGCCTCCTTCAACAAGCGCAGCAATTACAGGCACATCAGGCAACAACGGCTGGTATACATCAGATGTGAATGTGAGCTTAATATCCGCAGACAATTGCTCCGGTGTCAAAGAGATACATTATATTCTTGATGGAGCAGAGACAATCATCTCCGGTTCAACCGGCAGTTTCACAATCAGCGCAGACGGAACACATAGCCTGAGCTTCCGGGCAGTGGATAATGCAAACAACTCGGAGACAGCACATCCTGCAACCATTAACATAGACAGGACACCTCCTGTTTTAAACGTAACAGTAACACCCGGACTTCTCTGGCCGCCGAATCACAAGATGGTAAATATAATGCCATTGATAGCCGTGAGCGACAACCTTACGAGCAATGTACAGGTAGAACTCATAGAAGTAACGAGCAGCGAGCCTGACAATGGCTTGGGAGACGGAGACACGGCAAACGACATCGTGGTTAATGCAGATGGAACAATTTCCCTGAGAGCCAAAAGGTCTGGAACAGGAAACGGAAGAGTATACACAATCACCTATAAAGCAACAGACCTTGCAGGCAATGTAACGGTTGCTTCAGCTACAGTGGTTGTTCCGCACGACATGGGAAAGAAGTAAAAGTTTACGAATCAGAGAAGGCGGGGCATTCGCCCCGCCTTCTCTATTGTTCTGGATAATAGCCAAAATATTCCCTGTGGTTAACGCAGAGGAAAAACCTTCGGTACATTAAAGCAAAAAAAGAGGGTTGGCTTGATTGTTTCCCCGGTCCTGCTTTCTGTATTTCAGCTGAATCAGCTTGTGAGATAAAAACCCCAATAAACGCCTGCAATCGCGCCTTGCTTGCTTCCTCGTTTCCCTGTTATAATCCGGCAGAACAAGGGGATGTTGGTTATAACAATCAGAACAACTGGTTTTTCAAAATATAATCCTGAGAGATAACTGAACGAAAGTACCGACATGGAGGGCAATAAGGTTTTTTATAACAGGCCGATTATTCACCATGCACTGCTCATCCTTGTCGGTGCATTGGCCTATTCCAATACATTCCATGCCCCTTTCATCTTCGACGATATCCCTGCGATAGCCTTTAACCCTGATATCAGAGACCTCTGGCAATTCATGAGCGCAATGAGCATAACGGATGGGAGAGTCATCGGTACGTTTACCTTTGCATTGAACTACGCCGTCAATGGTGCGGATGTAACCGGATATCACCTGTTCAACCTTGTGATTCATCTTACGAGCTCACTTGCAGTCTATTGGCTGGTAATTCTAACACTGAGAACACCTTTTTTCAGAAACATGCGGGAACTCGTCCTTTCCGAAAAAACCAGCATATTTATTGCATTCGTTGTCGCAATGCTGTTTGTGAGCCACCCTGTCCAAACTCAGGCAGTTACCTATATTGTCCAGAGGTATGCGTCTCTTGCCACAATGTTTTACCTGTTGTCGCTTGTTATGTATATCAAATGGAGAGAAAACAGAGAGCAACAAGCAACGAGCAACGGGCAAAAAGTAAAAAGCAAAGAGCAGGGGGCAGAGGGCAAAGGGCAAAGAGTTAAACGCTATGCGCCAAACGCTATGCTCTATGCAATTTCTGTTGTTTTTGCTATTCTTGCAATGTGGACAAAGCAGATTTCCATCACACTGCCTGTTGTATTGGCCATGTACGAATACATGTTCTTTGAGGGAAGTACGAGAAAAAGGGGCATCTATATGCTCCCCTTCGTTGTTTTGGGATGTGTCGCTATTGCATTAATCATTATGGCATCCGGGTCCTTTGGCTCAGTCGCTGCGAATGATTCCCTGGCAATAAAACTGACAGACGCACAACAACTAACTCGATGGGAATATCTGTTTACTCAGTTCCGGGTCATCGTCACCTACCTGCGGTTGCTTGTGTTTCCCATTAACCAGAATCTGGATTATGACTACCCGGTATACCATTCATTTTTTAATCCGGATGTGTTTTTGTCTTTTCTTTTTTTTCTATCAATATTTAGTCTTGGAGTTTATCTGCTTTATTATTCGCGTAGAAAAGCTCATAGTAACAATAAACAACAACCCGAGGGCTACGAACTACAAACTGCGAGATATGGACGGCTTATTGCTTTTGGCCTATTCTGGTTCTTCATTACGCTCTCCATAGAATCAAGCATAATACCGATTGCCGATGTAATCAATGAACATCGCGTATACCTTCCGTCAGTCGGTTTTTTCCTTGCCGTTACAGCCGGCGGAAAACTCCTCACGGACAAATTAAAAAACAGATTCGGCATGATAAAAACAGCAGGGCTGGTTATTTTCACTTTCATTACAGTAGGGTTGTCTGTGGCAACTTATGCACGCAACATCATATGGGGAGATGCGGTCTTATTTTATGAAGATATAACCCGAAAAAGCCCGTTTAAACCGAGACCCCATGGCGCTCTCGCAGCGCAGTACGAAGACCGCGGCCTTCTCGACAAAGCGATACAAGAATACTCAACAGCTGTTCTGCTCAATCCACGTGACGCGTTAGCACATTTCAACCTCGCTAATATCTGCTACAATGCCGGATATCTGGATAAGGCGCTGGAGCACTATCAGGCAGTAGTCGCCATCAACCCCAACCTGCCCCATACCCACCAGAACATCGGCTTTATTTACTATCGCCAGGGCCGTTACCCCGAGGCCCTGCATGCATTTCAAAACGCCATAAAACTTAAACCGGATTTACCCCAGGCACACTACTACGTTAATCTCATTTCGCAGCAATCGAATAAACGCCCATGACATAACCGCGTTACGGGCTTGGGGCCGGCACATGGAACCAGCTATCCTGAGTCAGGACATTTCTATTTTGGCTTGACAACCAATAAATTTCACTTGCATATTCATCCTAAAAATGATAAAAGATAATCAGGAGGTGCGTATGAAGAAGATGATATTGCTGAGCGCTTTTGTCTTTCTTGTTTCTTCCTGCACACATGTAATCTCAAGGCCGGTCAGGGAACAGGCGCGGACAGATATCCCGTTCAGCAGCATAAAAGGGAACATAGACAAATATAAGGGCACAATATTCCTGCTCGGCGGTGTTATTGCATCAACAAAAAATACGGAGGAAGGCTCAGTAATAGAGGCAGTGCAGTCCCCTGTTGATAGATATGGGACAATAATAGACTCTGACAGGTCCTCCGGACGGTTCATGGCAATAGAAAAAGGTTATCTTGACCCATTAATTTATAAAAAGGGGCGGGAGATAACAATTGCCGGAGAACTGATCGGCAGCAGGAAAAAGAAGATAGGCGAGATTGAGTACACATACCCCCTGTTTGAAATAAAAGAAATCCATCTCTGGAAAGAGGAAAAGATATATAACAGCCCCGCGCCTTATCCGCCGTACATGTACAGGTACCCTTACTGGTGGTATGACCCATGGTGGTACGGGCCGTATAATTCGCCGCCGCACCTCTAAAAAACAAGGTTAAGGTAAAGGTAAAGAAAAACACACTTAACCTTTACCTCTACCTGTACCTTGTCTTTATCCTTTTGCTTTCTTTCTCTCTTCTGCCTGAAGTTCTACGACATTCGATTCTGCTCTGTGCATTGTGGAACGCCCGTCAAATATTGCGCCTTCCGCAACAGAAAGTTTGGTTGTAGTCAGCTCGCCGCGGACCTCGCCTTTTGCCTTTATCTCTATTATCTCTGTGGCCTTAATATTGCCTTCAACTTTGCCGCCTACAATAATGCCCCTTGCTGAAGCATCGCCCTTGAGTTGCGCTGTTTCTCCGAGTATAAGCCAGTCAACCTCGATATTGCCTTCGAGTGTGCCGTCGATCCTGAGCGTCCCCTTTGTTTTTATGTCACCTTTGAAATAACTGTTGACTCCAACAAACGATTCAAGTTTTTCTGTGTTCTTTGAAAACATAGCTAACTCCTTCCTTCGATAAAAGTTTTAGGGTTAACAGGGCTCCCGTTTTTCCACACCTCGTAATGCAGGTGCGGGCCTGTTGAGTTCCCTGTTGAGCCGGCATAGGATATTATGTCGCCTTTTTTTATCCGCTGCCCCACCTTAACTGCAAGCATCTTATTATGGGCATAAAATGTAGAAAATCCAAAGCCATGTTCCAGTACTACGAGGTTGCCGCTTCCGCCATTCCATCCCGCAAAACTTACAATTCCATTTGCTGTGGCTGTAACAGGATTGCCCGGAGCGGCGCTGATATCTATCCCTGCATGAAAATCTTCCTCTCCTGTCCTGGGATGTTGTCTTCTGCCATACTGCGAAGTTACATTCCCTGCAATAGGCCAGCCTTTGGGAGTTGCCATGTAGAGGTCTCTTTGCTGGCTCAAATATTCTCTTATGTCACCAACTGTCTCCATGGTCTTTTTTATCTGCAGCTTCAGGGCCTCCATATCAAGCGCGCCATTGTCTGAGGTGTCCATGTTTTCAAGAACTTTCTGTTTGGAATTAAGTGCAAAGAGCTTACTGAACTCGCCCTCAGCTTTTTTAAGCGCTGACATGGTTGCCTTCATCTCTATGAACTGGCCTGAATAATAACCGACCTTTTCTTTCATCCTGTTATATTCGAATGTGTCAATGGCTATTGAAAATATATATGCCGTTCCTATCCCGCATAGGATTATGGAGACGAATATGCCTGCATAAGGCATCTTAAGGTTGAACGGTTTTCTGTTGCTGTGAGGTATCAGCATTATTGTTATAGGAGTGAATGATTTTCTAATCAAAGTTTTTATCCTATGCATACCTTGTACCCTGCCCTCCTTTCTCAATAGTCCCAATTACAAATGAATCATACCCTGTTTTCCTTAGAATAGAGATTGCCTTGTCTGCTTCGGTTTCCGGGATGACAATAATATACCCTATACCCATATTAAAAGTCATCCTCATATCAGCAACCGGCACCTTGCCCATCTTTCTTATCACCTGGAATACCGGAGGCACAGGCCATGAGCCTTCATTTATAACGGCGGATATCCCCTTTGGGAATATCCTCGGCAGGTTCCCTGGAATCCCTCCGCCTGTAATATGTGCCATGCCCTTTACCATGACCTTATCCCTGATTGCATTGAATGCCTTAACGTAAATCTTTGTCGGCTTAAGAAGTTCCTCCCCCAGTGATGTTCCAAGCTCTGCAATCCGGGCAGAGGCTTTCATTTTCTTAATATCAAAAAACAGCTTTCTGACCAGTGAATACCCGTTACTATGAAGGCCGTTTGATGCAAGCCCTACTATGGCATCGCATTTTTTTATTTTAGAGCCGTCTATTATCTTGTCTTTATCGACAACCCCGACAGCAAATCCCGCAAGGTCGTATTCCCCGCCAGAATAAAACCCCGGCATCTCTGCTGTTTCTCCTCCTATCAATGAACATCCTGCCTGTTTGCAGCCTTCAACAATCCCTTTTATGACCTCTGCTGCCTTTTCAGGTTTAAGTTTGCCTGATGCAAAATAGTCTAAAAAAAACAGGGGCTCAGAGCCGCTTGTGAGGATGTCATTCACGCACATGCCAACAAGGTCAATGCCGACTGTGTCATGCCTGTCAGTCAGAAAAGCTATTTTCAACTTTGTGCCAACCCCGTCTGTTCCGCTCACAAGCACAGGTTTTTTGTATTTTCTTGTATTAACTTTAAAAAGCGCATTGAATGAACCTATGCCTGTCATGACCCCGGGCCTGAATGTTTTTCTGGCGAGAGGAGAGATAAGGCCTATAAATCTGTCTCCCTCATCAATATCAACCCCAGCCTTTTTATAGGTAAGTCCGGCCATTCAAGACGCATCCTTTCAGGGTTTTTAATTAAACCCCGTTAAAGTGTTAACTCTAAACGGAGTAAACAGGTCTACGACCCATAGGGGAAAAAGTATTGTTATGCTATCACATTTGTACTGATTTTGAAAGGGGGAAAATTATTTTTGTAGTCAAAACCTGAGGGACTTTGTTATTATTAAATATTATTAAATTCAGTTCAGCTGATGTATAATATAAAATTAAGTTTCCAATGAAAACATTTTTTCTGAATTCCAAAAATAAACTTTTCTCGAACCTTCCGCTGGTTTTTTCCTTTCTCTTAGGGGTTGCATTGGGGGGGGTGTTGGTCTGGGCATTTGGAGATGACTGGTTCGATAACGGCGCTGAGATACCCAAAAGTTTTGAAATCCGCAGAGGCGGATACAGATATATAAATCCCCTGCTTGAATGTGAAGTCACAGCAGATAGGGCAAAGTGGAAAGAGATCACACCTTTCATGCATAAGGTTCAAGGGCTCATTGATGATAGAATAAAGAGCAAAAAGACAACCCATATATCAGTATACTTCAGGGATCTCAATAACGGCCCTTATTTTGGCATAAATGAGGAAGAAGAGTTTTCTCCTGCCAGTCTTTTAAAAGTTCCTATGCTTATAACTTACTTAAAACTGGCAGAGACTGACCTGCAATTGCTTGGGAGAAAGATAAAAAATGACAAGAGGTATGACTCAAACTTAGGTATGAATATCCTGCCGTCAAAGACAATAGAAAAGGGCAAAACCTATACAATAGAGGAACTGCTCCGCATGACAATTGTATATTCAGATAATAATGCCTATGATCTTGTTTTAGGAAATATAGACGCGAGACTCTTCAATATGCCCTTTATAGAGTTGGGGGTAGAGATTCCCGGAGTCAGGAAACAGGAAGATTTCATGTCTGTAAAATCATACGCTTCTTTTTTCAGGATACTTTTTAATGCCTCTTACCTGAGCAGAGAAATGTCGGAAAAGGCATTGGGGTATCTGACGCTGGTTGAGTTTAGAAAGGGACTGGTTGCCGGAGTGCCTTCTAATGTGACAGTGGCGCATAAGTTCGGGGAAAGAAGGCTAATCGGCGAGAAAGACATAAAAGAACTGCATGACTGCGGCATCATTTATTATCCGGAATACCCTTATCTGCTATGTGTAATGACACGAGGCGATGATTTTAAAGATCTCACAGATAATATAAGTGATATTTCTCGCCTTATCTATGAGGAAATTGACAAACAGCAACATAATAGATAACTTTTATATCTTCCCGAACTCCCTCATCTTCAGTTCTTTTCTTTTTATCTTGCCGCTTATTGTTTTTGGAAGGTCATCAACGAACTCTATCTTTCTGGGATACTTATACGGCGCTGTATGCCTTTTAACAAATTCCTGAAGCTCTTTAATCAGGGCATCCGACGGTTTATAATCTTGTGTCAGGACAACGAACGCCTTTACAACTTCGCCTCTTACCTCATCAGGGCTCGCAACAACTGCGGATTCTTTTACGGCAGAGTGTTCTATAAGAACGCTCTCTATCTCAAACGGCCCGATCCGGTATCCTGATGTGAGAATCACATCATCGGCCCTTCCAATAAACCAGAAATAACCTTCTTCATCCTTATAAGCCCGGTCTCCTGTCATATACCAATCGCCCTTTATAGTTCTTCCTGTTGCATCAGGGTTTTCGAGATATTCCTTAAATAACCCTGCTGGCTTTCCCGGTTTTATTGCTATTGCAATGTCTCCTTCGGTATTCGGGAGGACCGGCTTTCCGTTCTCATCAATGATATCCACATTAAACCCTGGAGCCGGAACCCCCATGGAACCCGGTTTCACGGGAAGGCATCTGTAGTTTGCCAGGACATTTACTGTCTCTGTCTGGCCGTATCCGTCATAGATGTACATCCCTGTTCTTTCTTCCCATCTTTCAATTATATCTTTATTCAGAGGTTCCCCTGCTGCAACAAAATGCCGTATCGAGTGAAAGTTGAAATCCCCTGAGGCCGGGATATCCTTGACCATCATCCTGTAAGCCGTGGGCGGGCCGCATAATGTTGTGACTGGATACCTCTTCAATGTCTCTATAATCAGAGACGGCGAAAACTTTCCTTTTTTAAAAAGAGAAAAGATTGCTGCCCCCATGTGCCATGGCCCGAAAAAACTTGACCAGGCTGCCTTGGCCCAGCCTGTATCAGAGAGATTCCAGTGGATATCACCCGGCCTGAGGTCAAGCCAATACCTGCCTGTTATAATATGCGCCAACGGATAAGATGCCTGAGTGTGAAGCACCATTTTTGGCGGGCCTGTTGTGCCTGACGTAAAATATATTAATGCAGGTTCATCTGAAGCAGCCTTTTCACCTTCAAAAGCATCTGCCCTGTCGCGTTCTTTTATGTAATCCTGCCAGCCTTTTCTTTCACCGGTAATCACAAGCAGCGGATTAGTTTTAGAACCATTTACTGCCTCTTTAACCTTTGATGCATCCTCATCTGTTGCGATAATTGCTTTTATATCTGTTGCGGACAGCCTGTATTCAATATCCTTTGCGGTGAGAAGAGTTGTTGCCGGAATTGGTATTGCGTTAATCCGCATAAGGGCAAGCATGACTTCCCACCACTCAGGGATATTAGGAAGCAGCACAATGACCTTGTCGCCCTTATTGATCCCCATTTTTTTAAAGGCGCCGGCGCCTTTTGATGAGAGTTTCTTTAATGCGCTGAATGAAAATTTTTTTTCAATAATACCGTCTGTCCAGAACAGGGCAAGCCCTTCGCCCCATTTATCAAAGACATCCAGAGGGAATGAGAATCTGTCAGGGACCGGCAGGGTAAATTCCCTGTATTCTTTGCTGTAATCCTGCATATTGGGTACAGATTGCATCAGACATGCTATCATATTTTCATCAGAAAATTACCACAAAATCCTTCAAATGCACTAAACAGAAGCGCAATATCAGGCTATGCAGGCTTTTACAATGTGTTTGTTACTGTCTGTTCCAATCAATTCCGGGAATGGCAAATACAAATAAACCTTGACATTTTAAGCAGTAACGGCTATATTTTTAAAGTAGAACTTTAGAGAGGAGGACAAACTTATGTCACTTATTACTTTTTGTATATTAATTGGGGCTATAGCATTTGCGCTTGGATTCCTCTTGATACTTGCCCCGAATTCCGTAAGGAAGCTAAATGAACTGTCTGCAAAAATGATAGCTAAAATTGACTCTCTTACCTTTTCCTACAGGGTTGGGGTCGGCGTTTCGCTTATAATTGCTTCGTTATTCATGTTCTTTATGGCATATTATTTTACGAAGAGGCATTAATGCTAGGACTGTTTCGACCTGCTCCGCTGGGGGTAGATCTGGGCAGTGGCTCTTTAAAAGTCATTGAACTCAAAGCTAAAAAAATCTCTATTGCTGCCTTTATTGACATCCCTCCCTCTGAGAGAGAAGAGGAAACACTTCTGGTAAACAGGCTGCGCAGTTTTTTTAAAGAACTGAATATTGTTGGGAGAGAAGTTGCAGTTCATGTGCCCGGGAACCTCTCTTTTATAAGGACCATAACCCTGCCCCCAATGCCTAAAAGTGAATTAAAAGAAGCGGTAAAATGGGAGATAAAAAGGCAATTGCCTTATCCTCCTGAAGAGGCTGTTTATGACTATGTTGCAACGGAGCTTGCTGACGGCATTGCTGTTACATTTGCCTCTGTTGAAAGGAAAAATATCCATCGCCATCTATTCCCATTCAAAGAGGCCGGCCTCAACGTTATCGCTGTTGATGCAACCCCGCTTTGCCTGATAAGGACACTCCCTGTCAATGGTTCCGGCAATGTAATAGTCCTTGATATAGGCTCGAGAAATATGGAGATAAACATCGTAAAGTCAGGCTCCCTGCGCCTGACAAGGTCGGTAGAAATGGGCGGAGAGCATATAAAGAGCCATCTGCTTAATGAAGGTTTTTCGGAAGCGGAGGCAACTGACATACTGATGGAAGGCCCCGCAGAGAAAATGAAGGAGATATTGAACCAGTTCCTGAAAGAAATTTTCAGGTCTATAGATTATTATAAGGCAACCTTTAAAGAGAAGACATTTTCTGAGGTGATTCTGACAGGCGGCGTTGCAATTAATAATGCGGCAAGAGATTATTTTTCCCATATGTTTGATATCCCTGTCAGCGTTCCAAATCCCTTTGACAACCTGATTATGAAAAATGAGGGCCTCAGGCCCCTGGGCCCAAGGTTTTCTGTAGCAATCGGCCTTGCAAGGAGGGCCGTTTGAAAGAAACACTCAATCTTTTGCCAATAGAGGTAAGGGCAGGCGCTCCTGAAAAAAAAGGCAAATTTTATTATCTCTTCCTGGGGGTTGCAGGTTACAGCCTTATAATTATAATCCTGTGGCTCTCGAACCTTGTTCAAATCAGGAAGATTAATGCCGAGATAATCCGTTTGAATAAAGAGAGAGCAGCTCTTCAGCAAAAAATACTGCCTCCTGTTGTTGTACCCGCTGTTCCAAGCATAGACAAGGATATATTAAATGCGATGGGGAAAGCGCCGAAGTGGAGTGCAATAATCAGCGACCTCTCAATCATTGTTCCTGAAGAGGTATGGCTTTCTTCCATTGAATCGAAAGAAGAAAAGGGGTTAAGGCAGATGGGCATAAAGGGTTTTTCAAAAACACAGCTTGGAGTTGCAAATCTTATATCAGCGATCGAGAGTTCAGAGTATTTTTATGACGTTGAGATAGTTTTTGCACAGAAGGGCGAGAAAGAAATTTCTTTTGAGTTGAAGGCAAAGGTGAGATGGACCTAAAGACCCTTAAAAAAACTGTTACAGAGAAAATAACAGCTCTTTCCCTGAGGGAGAAGATTATCTTTGCGATAACGCTTACAACGGCAGTCTTTGTCGTTTTGCATATGATGTTGTATTCGCCTGCCTTAAAAAAAGTAAAGCTGAAGAAGCAGATGCTGCAGAATATCAAAAAGGAGGTCGAGGCTATAAATCTTATATTGTCATCACAGGCTGCCGTGCAGAAGGTGCAGCCTCCTGAAAAAATAACGCTCCCGGATGCAGAAGACCTGTCGGGCATGCTGGCAGCCATAAGCAGAGAGGCGAACATAGCAAGTGTTGATTTCATTTCGATATCTCCCGAAGGTTTTGAATACAGGGATAAATTCATAGTGATGAAGGTAAAGCTAGAGCTGAGGGTCAGGTCCAGGGAACTGTATGATTTCCTTAAAAACATTGAAACAAGGCACAAACTGTTCCTGATTCAGGACCTCAAATTCGAGACAAATAATGTCCTATACCCCACAGGCATTGCCATTTTAAAGGCAGGGACATATTTGAGGAAAAAACAATGAAGATGCGGAATAGGTTAAGGCTAAGATTAAGGTCAAGAAAAAAGTTTCAGAGGAATTTCTTAACCTCAACCTCAACCTCAACCTCAACCTTAACCTTTGCCTGTCTTTTGTTGTTTTTCCACTATTCATTTTCTTATGCAGAGAGCCTCTCGGACATAAAACTTGCCTCCTTACAGGCCCCGATAAAAGTTGCGCCTGAGAAATGGGGCAGAGACCCGTTTGTGAGATATGAAGACAAGGCATTTAAAAAGGCAAAAGAAGAACCCTCAAAAGACGAGATTCTTTTCGACCTGAAGCTTGATGGTATAATAGCTGACGGGAAAAAAGCAGTGGCTATAATAAATGGCGGATTTTACAGGAAGAATGAAAGGGTTAACGGCTTTTTGATAGTTGCAATAGGGAAAGACGAGGTTTTACTCGAGAAAGACGGCAAAAGGTTTCCTTTTGGCATAAAAAAGTTTGCTGTTACAGGGACCCCTAGGGGAGGGAAAAAGTGATGAAGAATATACGATGCCTGATACACGATACACGATACACGATACAAAGATTGATTGGATTGACGATTGTATTTCTTTTAACCTATCTTGCATCTTGCATCCTGTATCCTGCATCTGTTGATGCCGAAGACAAAGGGCCTCTTGTTTCAATCGAACTCAGGGACGTGGATTTGAGTGATGTGCTGAGGGCATTGGGGCAGGAGCACGGCATAAACATAATCGTTGATGAAAAAGTTACAGGCAAGGTAACAGTCAGCCTCAGGAATGTCCCCCTATGGGATGCTATTGATTCCATATTAAAGGGCAAGGGATTTGTATACATAAAGGATGGGAATGTTGTGAGCGTGATTTCTGCAGGAGCAGACGAAGACCTTATGACCTATACAGCAACTGTTAAATACGTTAATGCTAAAGATATTGAGGGGGTTATTACAAAGGTCTTAAGCAAAAGGGGTTCCATTGCTTCTGATCCGAAGAGCAACATGATAGTTATAAGGGATATCCCGTCTGCAATAGAGAGAGTAACGCAGCTTTTAAAACAGGTGGATGCAAAGACAAAACAGATAATGATAGAGGCAAAGATTGTTGAGGTCAGCACAAATGCAAGCCAGGAATTGGGCATACAATGGGGCGCGCAATATACAAGAGGAGATTTGTTAGTGCACGGCGGCGGCACCAAGGCGCTGTCAACCGATACAACTGCAACTGCATTAACCGGGGGGATAGGCGTTGGAGGGAACCCGTTTAGCGTAAATCTCCCCGCAACCACCGGTACTCCCGGACTTGGAAGCGCTATCGGTATCGCCGTAGTGTCAAGCCGGTTTGCATTGGATTTACAGCTTTCTGCTCTTGAGTCGCAGGGCAATGCAAAAACGCTGTCAAGCCCCAAGGTGATGGTTCTTGATAACCAGGAGGCTTATATAAAGAGCGGAGTAGGCATACTTATTCCTACATCTACGACTACAGCAGGGACAACTACTACGGCGAGTGTTACTGAAAAGGAAGCCCTTCTGCAGTTAAAAGTTACTCCGAGGGTCATAAATGACGACCAGATATCTCTTAAGATTTTGACATCGAGGGATAGCTTTGATTTTAGCCGCAGTGTTCTGGGGACTCCACCCAAAAATACCCGTGAAACACAGACAAACCTCATTATCAAAAATGGCGAGACAATAGTAATCGGCGGTATTTATATCGAGGATGGCTCAGACAGTGAAACCGGTGTGCCTCTGCTTTCAAAGATTCCCCTGCTCGGATGGCTTTTTAAGAAGGAGATTAAAAAGAATGATAAGACAGAACTCCTCATATTCATAACCCCGCGCATCAAAACAGAAGAGATTTGATAACAAGGGCCATAAGGAACATATTCAGGGTTAACCTCAACATTAAAAAATCCGAAAACGTTTTTGTATTTACAGACAGGCCGTTTGAGGGAGAGGTTATTGAAGAAGCGGACATCTGCAGAAGGGAGAGGCTGCGGGATATAGCCATCCTCACTGCCGAGACAGGAAGAGGCTTCTGCAAAAATATTTTTTACCATGAATATCCGGCTACCGGAAACCACGGCGCCGAGCCACCGCAGGAACTTTGGGCCATAGCCTTTGGAGAAAAAACATTCAGGAAACTGAAAACACAAAAGCTGCTGGTTCCCCTTATAAATAAAAGCGCCAAAGGTCCTGACATAAAAAGAGCCGAGGAGATTATATCAGGGCATAGAAGATATGCTGTGAATGCTGTTGTTGCGCTTTCAAATTATTCAACGAGCCACACAAGATTCAGGGACCTGCTGACACGGATCTGCGGGGTGCGGTACGCCAGCATGCCTTTATTTGAGGCGCCCATGCTTGAAGGCGCTATGAATGTGGACTGGAAAGCCCTTGCCAGAAAGACGCGGGATATTGCAAGGATTGTAAATAAGGCTGAACAGATAGAGATAAAGACTCCGAATGGCACCTATGTCTCATTCTCGAAAAAAGGCAGAAAAGCAGAGTCTGACACGGGACTGCTCACGAAGCCCGGTTCGTTTGGGAATCTTCCGGCAGGTGAAGTTTATCTTGCGCCTCTGGAAGGCACGGCAAACGGGAAGCTTGTCCTTGAATGGGCCCCGACAAGGGCACTAAAATCACCTGTGACAGTAATAATAAAGCACGGGCTTGTTAAAGAAGTGTCAGGGGATGAAGAATATGTCGGTTACCTTAAGAAGAAAATTTCAGAAAGAGCAGAGAATGCGAACATAGCTGAACTTGGGATAGGCACAAATGATATGGCAAAAAGGCCTGACAATATCCTCGAATCAGAAAAAATATCCGGTACAATACATATCGCGTTCGGAGACAACAGTTCATTCGGAGGAAAGGTCAGCACTCCGTTTCATCAGGACTTTGTGTTTTTCAGGCCGACCGTGACGCTAATCCATAAAGATGGAAGCAAAGGAATTCTCATGAAAGATGGGAAATTTTAATGGACAATATTATAGTTTTCATAACTGCCTCTAATGAAGATGAGGCTTCCAGTATCGCAAGGGCGCTTGTTGAAGGAAGGCTTGCCGGCTGTGTAAATATTATAAAGGGTATAAGGTCTATCTATGCCTGGCAGGGGAAGGTAGAGGACGAGGCAGAGGTCTTGATGATTGCCAAGACACAGCGCATCCTCTTTGCCAAACTTTGTAAAAGAGTCAAAGAGCTTCACAGTTACACAGTGCCGGAGATTATTGCAATGCCTGTTATTGAGGGCTCTGAGGATTATTTGAAGTGGCTTAATGAAGTTACGGGATAAGGTTTTTTTAAAGCACGGGGCATAGCATTTTCGCTCATTCTCGGGCTATCGCCAAATGACTCCTCCGCCCTAGGCGGATTCGCCGAGGCGAAGAGGTATTTTGCCTCTTTATTTATCTGATATAATTTACTATATGAATATCGGCACAATAAATCCGCTCAAATACTATACCCCGTCCTTTTTATGCCAAAACATTATTAACTTATCAGTTGTAATGCTTTTTTTATTTACAGCGTGTAATGGAAAAGTCCATGGTAAGCAGCCCCTGCAGAAAAAAGAGGTGCGTTATGCAGTTGCAGTCCTGCCCACGCCTGTTTTAAAAACCCCTGATTTTTATTCCGTATTTGGCGGCAAAGACGGCAGGACACTCAGGCTCACCCCCAAAAATATGGTTGAGGAAGTTGAATTTGTTGCCTTGCCGGGTACAGTATTTACTATAGAAAAAACAATCAGGAAGGATACTTATGAAATACTTAAAGTAAAGACAGAAGATTATCCGTATCCAACTCAAAAAGGCCATTATATTGACAGCAGGTTTGCTGAAAAGAAGACTGAAAAGCCGGCAGAGCGCATTAGGATACTGCCTGATAAAAATGCAATAATCAATAAGCTTGTCTCTGCGAAAGGGGCGATATATGTATGGGGAGGAAATTACGTTAAAGGCATACCTGAGATGATTGAGTTTTATAAGCCGGCAGGCAAGCTGTCTGAAGAAGTGCATGACAGGTGGATTCTTAAAGGGGTTGACTGCTCAGGGCTTTTGTATGAAGCAACAGACGGCTATATACCGAGGAACGTTGAATCTCTTTTTAATCTTGGCTCCGCTGTTGATATAAAAGGCCTGAACCCTGATGAAATAGCAAAAAAACTCAAGCCCCTCGACATCATTGTCTATAAAAGGCATGTTGTTATAGTCCTTGACAGCAGGCAGGCAATCCAGAGCACTATTGCAGAAGGAGTGCATTTAAGAAGCCTTGCTGGCATTATCAGAACCATCAGCGAAACTATGATGCCTGCAACTAATCCACGGGAAGAAGGCATTGCGGATAAGTTTGTAGTCAGGAGGTGGTATTTTAATTAATAGTCTTGTGGCACACCTGACACGCCCCTTGCTGAGGCCTGAGCCTGGGGAAATCAGAGGCATGCGGGTCATGACAGCTTGCGCAAGTCATTTCCTTCCCCGGCCTGGAAGGGTCGGGTTTTTTCCACATCGGATGATTACCCATAAATCCTCTCAGTACATGCGTGCCTACCGCATGTTTTCTGTGACAGCTTACGCATAGGTCGTTTAAGTGCAGTGTCATTAATAGTGATGTAGTATTGCTGGCGTGTGCGTTATGGCATAAATTACACTGACCTTTTGCTGTTGGAGCATGAACATGTTTTTTGCCTGTTTTATTCTCATGACAGTTATAACAGAGGTTAGGCACAGCAAGCACAAGTATCCTGCTGAAATCAGACTGGTGAACATTATGACAGCTTGAGCACATGCCTCCTGAAACAGGCGAGTGTACAAACTTGCCCTTGAACCTGGTTTCGTCGTGGCAGATATAGCAGAGGGCAGGGACCTCATGGCTGAGCTTTATGCTTCCTTTCTGCTGCGGGTGTTTCATCCCTTTCACAGGCTGGTGGCATGTATCGCACCCCATCTCAAGAGCTGCATGAACAACCTTTGCGGTTTTACTGTACTGGCTGTGGCATGAAAGGCAGGGGTTCTCCTCAGCAAAAGCAGGACTAATTGACAACAGAGAGCAGAGAGCAGAGAGCAGAGAGATTAATCCCTTGATTTTAGCCTTAACCTCAACCTTAACCTCGACCTTTCCTTTAATCTTCATCCCTTCTCCCATCCGTATTCGCCAATCAAAGGCACGAAGATGCAGGGTGTGTGCAATTGCTCAGACAAAGCGCCTTTGAGCTTTTTTATAACTACAAGCTGCTGTGAAAACCGGTCTCCAACAGGAGCTACAATTATCCCCCCGTCAGACAATTGTTCTATCAGAGGCTGGGGCAACTGAGGAGAACCTGCAGTTATTATTATCCTGTCAAACGGTGACTCTTCCGGCCATCCGAGTGTCCCGTCTCCAACCTTTACCTTGATATTGGCATATGCAAGCTCACGGATTCTTTCTTCTGCCTTCTTTGCAAGAACAGCCTTGCGCTCTATTGTAAAAACTGCGAGGGAAAGTTCTGCAAGGACCGCGGCCTGATAACCGGAACCTGTGCCTATTTCAAGGACCTTTTCATCTCCTTTCATCTGAAGGAGTTCTGTCATAATCGCAACCATATAAGGCTGGGAAATTGTCTGGTCTTCGCCAATCGGAAGCGCCATGTCATCATAGGCCTTATGCTGCATGGGCTCATCAACAAAAAGATGCCTTGGAACTTTTCTCATTGCGTTGAGCACACGTTCATCCTTTATCCCCCGCGGGATAAGCTGGGCATCAACCATATATTCTCTTAATTCTTTAAAATCTTCCATACTTTAATCAAGCATATGCAGGACTGGTTTGAGCGGCATCAGAGATTTTTCGGTAACAGTTCTTAGCGAATTGAAGCGTTAAAAAGCCTTGACTGTCTGAGCCCGAAGGGCGAGTTTCAAGGCTGTAGCGGAAAAAGTTTAGAACTGTCGAAAAATATCGTAGCAAGCGAAAGCCTGTCATGCACATGCCTTACATCCTCCTCGCTATTTCCCTTGCTGCTATGACCCCTGAGGCAGATGCCTGTATCAACCCCCTGCTTACGCCTGCCCCGTCGCCAACAGCAAAAAGGTTCTCCTTCTCTGTCTCGAGTGTATTGGTCAGTTTCAGCTGCATTGAATAAAACTTCACTTCAACCCCGTAAAGCAATGTGTGCTTTGAGTTCACCCCCGGTGCAACCTTGTCAAGGGCGTCTATCATCTCAAGGATATCGGACAGGTAGCGATATGGGATGACAAAACTCAGGTCTCCCGGCGTTGCATCTTTTAAGGTTGGTTTTACTATCCCCTTTGCTATCCTCTCCTGAGTTGAACGCCTTCCCATCTGTAAGTCCCCGAGCCTCTGGACAATAACTCCCTGCCCGAGAAAATTAGCCAGCCTTGCAATATATCTGCCATAAGATATCGGCTCATCAAAAGGCTCTGTAAAAAAGGTGCTGACCAATAATGCAAAGTTGGTATTCCCTGTCTTCCTGCTTGCGTAACTGTGGCCGTTGACGGTCCATATGCCCTTCAGGTATTCCTTGACAACCTCTCCGTAGGGATTAACGCAGAAGGTCCTTATCTTATCGTCAAATTTTTTTGAATAAAACAGGAGTTTGGGTTCATAAGTAATATTTGTGAGATGTTCAAATACAGAGGCAGGGATTTCAACGCGCACACCTATATCAACAGGGTTCTGTAAAAGGGTAAGGCGCAGGCGCCTTGATTCTTCCTCAAGCCATCTTGAACCTTCTCTCCCGGGAGCCAGTATTACAAAATCCGAATAAACTTTATCTCCGTTCTTGAGTTTGACTCCAACGGCCTTTCCTTTCTCCAGAAGAATACTCCCAACCTCTAATCCGAATAATGTCTCTGCTTTTCCATTCAGCGATTCCTTGACCTTCTTAAGCAAAATCCTGCACCTGTCCGTGCCTATGTGCCTTACCCGTGAAGGTATAAACACAAGGTTGTTTTTAGACGCAAGCCTTTCTATCTCCTGTATCTCTTCCCTGGTTCCTCCGTAGGTCTTTTTGGGAGCGCCGTATTTTACGTATATCCTGTCCACATAATCTATAAGAGACTGAAGCGTGTCCCTGTCTGTATGTCTTGAAAGAAATCCGCCGACTTCAGGCGACAGGTTGAGCTTGCCGTCGCTGAAGGCCCCTGCGCCGCCCCATCCGCTCAGGAGAGCGCACTCAGGACAGGTCCTGCAGGATATATCTCCCGACATCATGGGGCATTTTCTCTGGTCTATGTCCTTGCCTTTTTCGATGATAAGTATCTTTGAGTCTTTCTTTTTATCGAGGAGTTCCAGCGCTGAAAAGATGCCGGCCGGCCCGGCCCCGACTATTATGACGTCATATTTTTTCATAGGAAAATATCCCCCTCACCCTAACCCTCTCCCGCAAGGGGCGAGGGCACATCAGACAGCCAGGTCTTTTTCAAAAACCCCAGTGCATCATAATTTGTCAGGTCCAGGTGTATTGGCGTTATGGACACGTATCCCTGCTGAACTGCATGGATGTCTGTATCTTCTCCATGCTCCCAGTACGGCGTGCCCCCTCCTATCCAGAAGTGTTTTTCCCCTCTCGGGTCCAGTATCTCCTGTATGGCATTATCATAAACGCGCTTGCCCTGCCTTGTAAATTTTATGCCTGCAATGTTTTCTTTTTTGACGTTTGGCAGATTGACATTAAGGAGCGTGTCATAGGGCAATGATTTTTCAAGTATATATCTGGCAACCTCCAGTGAATAATAAGCTGCCGTGTCAAAATGGAAGTTTTTGCCTCCAACTATCGAGACCGCAAATGACGGAATCCCCATTATCGTTCCCTCGATTGCTGCTGAGACAGTGCCTGAATAAGTAATATCATCACCGACATTTCCGCCCTTGTTAATGCCTGAGACAATAAGCGAAGGTTTTTCAGGCAATATCTTATTTACCCCGATTGCCACGCAGTCTGTAGGCATCCCGTTGACCGCATAAACATGCTCTCTGATTTCTTCTGCCTTCAAAGGCCTGTGCAATGTTAATGCGTGGCCTACTGCGCTCCTTTCCCTGTCAGGCGCAACAATATACACATCGCCAATCTCTTTCATTGCCCTGGATAGTGCGGCAATGCCCTGAGAGTGGACTCCATCATCATTTGTAACAAGGATAATTGCCATCAAGGTTATTGTAGCAGAAGGATGGGTTTATTGGGAGATGATAAACGACAATCGAATGTAAAAGAGAAGGCGGGGCGAATGCCCCGCCTTCTCTGATTCGTAAACTTTTACTTCTTTCCCCTGTCGTGAGGAACAACCACAGTAGCTGATGAAACCGTTACATTGCCAGCAAGGTCTGTTGCCTTGTAGGTTATCGTATATACCCTTCCGTTTCCTGTTCCTGACCTTTCGGCTCTCAGGGATATCGTTCCATCTGCATTAACTACTATGTCGTTTGCCGTGTCTCCGTCTCCCAAGCCATTGTCAGGCTCGCTGCTCGTTACTTCTATGAGTTCTACCTGCACATTGCTCGTAAGGTTGTCGCTCACGGCTATCAATGGTGTTATATTTACCATTTTGTGATTCGGC
>JACRGY010000185.1 GCA_016212165.1 Nitrospirota bacterium | reverse complement strand
TTAAGGCCTGTTGCGGAGATTCAGTTTATGGGATTTATCTATCCTGCCTTAGACCAGATTTTTTCCCATGCCTCAAGGATTCGCTCACGTTCAAGGGGAAGATTCACATGCCCTTTGGTCGTCAGGGCTCCATATGGCGCAGGGATAAAAGCGCCTGAACTTCATTCAGAAAGCACAGAGGCATTGTTCTGTCATATGCCGGGAATAAAGGTTGTTGTTCCTTCATCTCCTTATAATGCGAAAGGGCTTTTGCTCTCATCAATAAGAGACCCTGACCCTGTTATATTCCTTGAATCAACAAGGCTCTACCGCTCCATAAAAGAAGAAGTCCCTGAAGGCGAATATGCAATACCTCTGGGGAAAGCAAGGCTTGTTCAGGAGGGAAAAGATGTAACTCTGATTGCATGGGGAAGCATGCTTCAAAGGGCCTTAAAGGCAGCTGAAGGAATTGATGCAGACATAATTGATTTGATGACACTCAGCCCTTTTGATGAAGAGGCAATATTTAAGTCAGTTAAAAAAACAGGGCGTGTCGTGATTATTCATGAGGCCCCAAAGACCTGCGGATTCGGCGCAGAGCTTTCAGCAACTATTGCAGAGGATGCGATGCTTTACCTTAAAGCCCCGATAATCAGGATTACAGGTTTTGATGCTGTCATGCCTTTTTCAAAGCTTGAAGATTATTACATGCCAACTGCTGAGAGGATTAAAAAAGGGATTCAAGAGGTGATGAAGTATTAGTTTTTAGTTACTTCGGGTTTTCCAGTTAGCCGCCTTCACAGCCTTCGGACTTCCTGGCTTTCTTAGTTACTGCTAAGAATACAGCAGCTTTCTTTCCAGGTCTGTCGTACGGGAAATCCGCCTCGCTTCATCGAGAGTTATAATTTCCTTTTTGCAGAGTTGGACCAGATGCTGATCCAGAGTCTGCATGTTATATTCATCGCGCCCTTTTTCAATATATTGTTCAAGTTCATCAAGGTGGCCATCCCGGATGCAGGCCTTAATGGTGGCTGTCGCATACATTACTTCCATGGCAGGCAGGATAGTTTCGCCGTTTTTCCCACGCACAAGACGCAGGGAAACTGTTGCCACGATAATTTCCGCCAATCTGTGGCGCAGGCTTTCCTGTGCCTGGGGTGGAAAATATCCTACTATACGGCTGATAGTGGAAGCTGCGTTATGTGTATGCAGGGTCGAGAGGACCAGATGTCCTGTTTCTGCAGCTTTAATGCACGCGTCAATTGTTTCCAGGTCACGCATTTCTCCAACCATGATGACATCGGGGTCCATACGCATCGCTGCCTTGAGTGCTCCGCCGAAACCCTCTGTGTCAATACCTACTTCCCTCTGGATAATACAGCTTTTATTTGAATTAAAAATATACTCTATCGGATCTTCGATAGTAACAACACTGTAATTGAAATTGTCGTTGATATGCCTGATCATTGAAGCGAGGGTTGTAGATTTACCGTTGCCGGTGGGCCCGCAGACAAGGATCAGACCGTTCGGGGCCTTAGTGATATTTCCCAATACAGGCGGCAGATTAAGTTCCTCGAAAGTGCCGATATGGTGAGGGATGACACGCATCACAAGTCCAATATTTCCCCGCTGACGGAAGATACTGACTCTGAAACGCCCTACGTTTGACAAGGCATAAGAAGTATCGAATTCCTTTAGGTCTTCAGGCAGCTTCCGGTTGTGCTGCTCCATTACTGCTGATGCTATAGACTCTGTATCTTTTTTGGTTAGCTTATTTAATTTTGAGCGAATCAAGTGCCCGCGAGCCCTGAATAAAGGGGGATTGTCCACTTCAAAGTGGATATCGGAAACCTTCTTTTCAAATGCAATTTCCAGAATTTTTGTTAAAGTAGCGATGTCCATTTTCGTTTCCCTTTTGAATGTTATATATTGTTAGGTATCTGTGTCAAGTCTGTCATTTAGCCACCTTGCTGCTCTGTTTGCGATAAAGTATGTTCTCCAAAATAAGGCCGGCCTCATTAGCCAGAATTTCCAATAAATCACTCTGCAAGGTTGTGGCCTCCTTCCCTCCGAAATCTCCATATATAAGGGCCACAGTCTTACCCCGGGCCTTCATCGGCAGGAGGATTATATTTGGCCTCAGAGGCGCGCCAATCACTTCAAAAAGATGCTTCTTTAAGGCTTCATCTTCGCTTTCTCCATAAAAAAATCGCCCCTTTTCAATCACATCACGGAATACCGACGGTTTTGTCAGGGGTATCTTCAGGCTTGTTGCTGAAGTTGGCCCTGTATTTCTTTCGGCAGACACCCCTATGGCTTTTTCTCCTGCAAGCTCTGCCGGACGGACAATAAAAGTAACAGACCGTTCAAATATTTCAGAGACATACTGAAGAAGGGCAAGAGAAATGGCAGTCGGTTCTTTAATGTCCCGAAGGGTCAGAATGCGGCCCTTGAGTTTTCCCATCTGATTGTCTGCTGCCGCAATGTTTTTCTGCTCATGGAAAAAGCCTTTGATATAAGAGTTAAAGGTTTCCAGAAATGTTATCGTATCCTGAATAAAAGTCGCTTTCCCTGCCTTTATTGAGGGTTTTGGGAAAACAGCCCTTGTGCCGTCATGAAATGCCTGTAACATAAAGGCATAATCCGGCGAAGAAGCCATCTGGACAGCAGAAACCTGCGGATATTTTTCTTTTGCCCGTTGCCTCAGGTCAACGATTTTTTCCTTGGAAAGTGTCCCTTCCGTAGTTTCGGGGTTATCAAAAACCAGAAGGGGCAAGGCCTTTATTTTAAGGCACTGGTCTATGATGCGGTTAAGTTCCTCTTCTCCGGCTGTAGCAAATACAAGGACTCCCTCATCCTTGCATATCGTCATAACCGAATGATTTATGAGTTCATCCTCGCTAAGCAGTATGAGGCCTTTCGTCCCGCCCTCCTGCCTTTGCGACCCGTCATAGGCGCCTCTGCTTGCCGTAGATTTTTTCAAAAAAGAGACAAAGGCCTCCTGCTCTTCGGACGAAAAATCGGCTAAAGTCTCCTTTATCTTTTGGCGGTGAATTTCAGCCGGGTCAAAAACCTCATTCACAGGCAAAAACTCAGGGATTTTTCTTTCCATATGGTCAAGGTCGCCCAGGCCCAAGTCGTCTGCAGTAAGGGCTGAACTCTTTGCCCCGGGTTCCAAAACCACTTCTGATGGCAGCACCTCTTCAAACAATTCTTCATCCGACGGAACAACTTTGCCTGGCTGGCGGTCACGTTCCTGTTCATCAAAAATGCGAAGGGCCTCCATCAATACCATCTGCGAGTCGAGGCATATTTCCTGTTCCATCTTGCCTATGGGATAACTACAATCAGGAGATACTACAACGGCTTCTGTATCGAGGGTGAAGGTTCCCTTTGTCCAGCCTACCAATTCAACAACAGTCATTTCTATCAGTTTCGTCAGTCCCTTAATTGCATCGTCATGCTTTAGTTTGCCCAGTTCTATAAGCGTGGCTATCAACGGTTTGCGATCTTTCCCTGCCTTTTTTTGGACTTCCAGCGCCTGTTTGAGATCTTCGATGGTTATGGCGTTCAGTTTTACCAGGACAGTGCCGATGCGGACTCTGTTCAGATGATTTGCGCCAACGATATATCCATTGCTGAAAATTATCCGGCTTTCGCCCTTGCTTCCTTTGACGAAAAGAGCGCCTGACTTCCGCGTTGTATTGAGCAGCTGGATTATATCAACTATATGTAGTTGTTCTAACTCTCCGGTAAATGCCATAGGTGTTTAACTCAACAAGCAGCTTTTTTTATGCATATAGAAGAATACCATAAGAAACTCGGCATGGTAAATACAAGAAACATGAGAAAATATCCGGACTTCAGGAAGATGCATTTACATCAGGCAACTCGCTGCCCTCCGTTTCTCCTGCCGGTTCTGTTTCTTGCGGGGATTCCGTTTCAGCGTTTCCTTTTATATCTTCATCTTTTTTAAAACGTCTCTGCCTTTTCTCTTCCTGCTTTTTCAGCCTCGACAATTCTTTTCTTCTTTTATCGCTCTTAAACGCCCCGGCTCTTCCCAAAGTTCCTCCTTAAATGCATTGCGCTTTCAATATTATATCACAGATGCATGTTCAGGGAAAAACCAAAGGGATGGTTAATAAATCACTACGCTGTAGCCGGGGAATTTACCTGTCGAACTAATCTTTTTCTTCAATCCTTTTGAATCGAATCTCCCGTATGCCAGAGAGTTATCATATAACCTGACTTGCTTGGGGGAAGTATCAATATCAAATTTCCCTCCGCCAACTACTTCCCATCCGGGCTCGCGTATATCAAACCGCTTTCCCTCTCCTGCGTATGCGCCTTTAAGCCCTCTGTCCAGACAAAACCGCTCAACAATATTGGCGTGATAGAGGGTAAGCTCCTTTGGGGAAAAGACAAGATACTCTGTCTGTTTATTTCTTATCTGGACAAACTTGCCGTTTATTTTATCGGGCACAGGTGTTTTTGCTTTATCCGAATAATATGTCTCAATGTAATCTACAAAAACTACATCCATCCGCTTCGCACCTCCAGTTTATAGAATTAAATTATATCACAACAGATTCACGGAACATTTTAAATTGACTGCCATTATCCTGCGTGTTATTCTTTTATTGATTAATAAACATTAAGGCAAGGAGGCATCATGCCATTTGATTTTGTATTGCCGGATTTGGGAGAGGGAATAACTGAAGGCGAGATTAGAAAGTGGCTTGTTAAAGAAGGAAATGCGATAGAAGAGCACCAGACCGTCCTTGAGATAGAAACCGACAAGGCAGTTGTTGAAGTGCCTTCCCCAAAAAAAGGAACGGTTTTAAAGATTAACAAAGAAGAAGGCGATATCGCAAAGGTGGGCGAGGTCTTAATGAGAATTGCAGAGGCAGGTGAGAAAGCAGAAGAGCAATCTGCAGAAAAGCCAAAATCTGTGTCTGTTGTTGGAGTTCTTCCCGAAGAAGAAGAGGAGGTGCTTGCAGCTCCTGCTGTGCGCGCACTCGCAAAGGAACTCGGGGTAAAGCTCGAATCAATAAAAGGCTCCGGCCCGGGCGGCAGCATCACAAAAGAAGATGTGGCTGATGCATCTGAAAAGGGCAAGAAGACAGAAGGCCAGTTCGGCGCTATGGAGAGAATGCCTTTGAAGGGCTTGAGAAGGACAATAGCAAAGAATCTCATAACAGCGCAGAAAACAACTGCATCGGTAACAGGCATGGATGAGGCTGATATAACTGAATTATGGAATCTGAGGGAAAAGGAGAAAAAGCCAATACAGCAGGAAAAAGGGATGCATCTTACTTTTATGCCGTTCTTTATTAAGGCTGTATACCATGCGCTTTTAGAACACCCTTTATTAAATGCATCAATTGATGATGAGCGGGAAGAAATTATCATTAAAAAATACTACAACTTTGGGATTGCTGTTGATACGCCGGAAGGCTTGATGGTTCCTGTAGTAAAAGATGCAGGCAAAAAGACCATCCTTGAACTTGCCACAGAGATACAGAATTTAGGCCAGAAGGCAAGGGAGCGTAAGATAAAGCTCGAAGAGATAAAGGGCAGTACATTCACAATTACAAATTACGGACATTTCGGCGGATGGTTTGCAACGCCGATAATAAATTATCCTGATGTTGCAATTCTCGGCACAGGAAAGATTTCTGATAAGCCGTGGGTTAAAGACGGTAAAATCGTAATCAGAAAAATACTCCCGCTTTCTCTCACATTCGACCACAGGGTAACAGACGGTGTTGATGCCTCAAAGTTCCTGACAAAGGTGATTCAGTACCTTGAAGACCCTGCGCTGCTGTTTATAGAAAGTGCGTAATTATAGAGGTTCAAACTCAAAAGATAAGAATTAATTTAGATCCTTGCATGTTTTGAAATACCAGAGGCAATTAACCGATCTATCAACCCCTTTTGTTCCAATAAAGCTTCTATTTTCGGCATAATTACAAATTAGTGGGTCTGTTTTGAAGGATTGCACGTGCAATTCTGTACTTGAGATCAGGTTTCAGACCGCGATGGATTCGCAGGAGTTCTTTCAAATGGGCAAACATTCCATCTAATGAATTCGTGGTATTGG
>JACRGY010000184.1 GCA_016212165.1 Nitrospirota bacterium | reverse complement strand
TTATAGTGGAAATAATGTTTCTGAGGGAAAATATAAATAAAGGGTTTGATTATTGGCTCAGCTTATTGAGCCGTATAATAAAGTATGCCGGTAAAATACATGCCAGGCATATATTCCCGCTTACTCCTTAACAGAAACACTAAAACCATAACACCTGCCTGAAACGCGTAAGAACGGATTTTTGTTGTTGCGCAAAAAATTTTTTAACTTGCACCCAATGAGTCACGAGCTGCTCGGGATGCGGTATTTATTGATGCCGTATTTTTGCGTTAAATATAGAGTGAAAAGGAGGATAGTATCCAATGATTGATACAGTATATCTAGTGTTCATTGCTGTCGGTGTCGGCGTTGGGGTTGGAGTGATTATGAGCTTTATATACCGAAGCTCTCTGAAGCCGCGGCAATTAGATATTGAGAAAGAAAAAATAAAACTGTTTGAAGAGGCAAAAAAAGAAGCAGAGACCAGAAAAAAGGAGGCGTCTCTTGAGGCAAAGGACATTGTCTATCAGGCTAAGGCGGAGGCAGAGAAAGACCTGAAAGAGAGGCGTTTTGAGTTAAACCAGCTTGATAAAAGGCTTAGGCAGAAAGAGGAGACATTAGACCGCAAGTTTGACCAGATAGATAAAAGGGAACATGACCTTACAAGAAGGGAAAAAGAATACGCCTCAAAAGAGCGGGCAATACAGGAGAAAGACAACCGGTACAATCAAATGTTAAAGGAGCAGACTCTTCAGCTTGAAAGGATCTCGGGAATAAGTTCTGATGAGGCAAAGGCAGAGCTGTTTAAGAGGGTGGAAGAGGAATCCCGTTTTGAGGCGGCAAAACTTGCAAAGACTATAGAAGATGAGGTGAAAGAAACAGCAGAGAAAAAAGCCAAGGAAACGATAAGCTTTGCCATACAGAGGTACGCGAGTGAGTATGTTGCGGATGCCACGGCATCGGCGGTAAGCCTTCCGAATGACGAAATGAAGGGCAGGATAATAGGAAGGGAAGGCAGGAATATACGCGCGCTTGAGGCGGCTACAGGCGTTGACCTCCTTGTTGATGACACCCCCGAGCTTGTAACTCTCTCGGCTTTCGATCCGGTGAGAAGAGAGATTGCAAGGATTTCGCTTGAAAGGCTTATCGCTGACGGCAGGATACATCCTACGAGAATAGAAGAGGTTGTCGAAAAGGTTAAGAAAGAAGTGGATGTAAACATCAGGGAAGAAGGAGAAAAAGCTGTTTTTGACATAGGGCTTTCAGGGATACATCCGGAGATAATTAAACTTCTCGGCAGACTCAAATACAGGACATCATACGGACAGCCCGTGCTTCAGCATTCAAAAGAGGTGGCGTATCTTGCAGGCATGATGGCAGGCGAACTCGGCATTGACGTCAAGCTTGCCAAAAGGGCAGGGCTCTTACATGATATAGGCAAGGCGGTGGACCATGAGGTTGAGGGTTCGCATCAGGAGATTGGGGCAAACATTGCAAAAAAACACGGGGAAAATCCGAAGGTGGTAAATGCAATAATGGTTCACCATGGAGAGGGCGATCCTATAACAGCAGAGGCGGCCTTAGTTGCAGCTGCTGATGCGCTGTCAGCTGCAAGGCCGGGCGTCAGAAGAGAAAGCATAGAAAATTATCTGAAGCGGCTTGAGAATCTTGAAAAAATGGCGATGTCGTATAAAGGCGTGGAGAAATGCTATGCAATACAGGCCGGCAGAGAGATAAGAATAATTGTAAGGCCAGAAGATATGACTGATGATATGTCAGCGGTAATGTCCAAGGATCTGGCAAAGAAGATAGAATCCGAGATGACGTATCCGGGACAGATAAAGGTTACTGTTATCAGGGAATCCAGATATGTGGAATATGCGAAATAACAAGTTAGTGTCAGTTTTTAGTGTCAGTTTTCTTACTGACACAGTCACTATTCACCGACACTTTTTTAATTTTTCATGAAAGTTCTATTTATAGGCGATATAGTCGGCAAGGTCGGCAGGACAACTATCAAGGGACTCCTGCCTAATATTGTTGACAGGTATAAAATAGACCTTGTAATTGCAAACGGTGAGAATGTTGCCGGCGGTTTCGGCGTGACAGACAAAACAGCAGGCGAGATACTGAATTACGGTGTTCATGTCATTACAACCGGCAATCATATATGGGATAAAAAGGATTCTATCCCTTATATTGCAAAAGAAGACAGGATACTCAGGCCCGTGAACTATCCGCCCGGTGTGCCGGGATGCGGCAGCGCAGTGCATTCTCTTTCAAACGGAACAAAAGTCGGAGTGCTGAATATCTCAGGCAGGGTTTTTATGTCAGCCCTTGACTGCCCGTTCAGGACAGGCAAGGAAGAGATTAAAAAACTAAGAGAATCAACGGATATAATTATAGTGGACTTTCATGCGGAGGCAACCTCAGAAAAGATAGCGTTCGGTTATTTCGTTGACGGTAAAGTGAGCGCGGTTATCGGCACGCATACGCATGTGCAGACAGCAGATGAAAAGATACTTCCTAACGGCACCGCATATATTACGGATGTCGGAATGACAGGGCCTGCGGTTTCTGTTATAGGGATTGAGAAAGAGCAGATTATAGAGCGGTTTCTGCTTCAGATGCC
>JACRGY010000030.1 GCA_016212165.1 Nitrospirota bacterium | reverse complement strand
GCCATTTACCTCCCTTTTTGCTGCCGCAGAGAGTGTTAAGGGGACGAATATAAAAATCGCTGCGCAGGATGTTTTTTATGAAGAAAAGGGCGCATTTACCGGTGAAATATCACCGGCTATGATTTTGGGCTGCGGCTGTTCGCATGTTATTATCGGGCATTCGGAACGGAGACAGTATTTTAATGAGACCGATGAGGTGATTAATAAGAAGGTAAAAGCGGCAAGAAACAACGGACTTGGAGTTGTTTTCTGCATAGGAGAATCACTCGCAGAGAGAGAATCAGGAAAGACCTTTGATGTGCTGAAAAGGGAGATAGAGAAAGGGCTTGAAAATATAGACGGAGACAATATCGTTGTAGCTTATGAACCTGTATGGGCAATAGGCACAGGAAAAACAGCTTCTCCTTCGGAGACTCAGGAGGCGCATGCTTATATAAGAGAGAGGTTAAGAGTTTTGTATGGAAATAAGGCTGATGAAAATCGTATAATATATGGAGGAAGTGTAACCCCTGAGAATGGAAACTCTCTTATGGCTTGTGAAGATGTGGATGGGGCGCTTGTAGGCGGAGCAAGCCTTAACCCTGAAAGCTTTGCAAGGATAATAAAATTTAAGAAAATTACAAAGTGACAGTGATTAGTGAAAAGGTGTCAGTAAGATGTGTCACTGGCACAGACACTAAAAACTGACACTGGCACTGAGCTTGGAGGCAAGATGATAACATTACTTTTGGCAGTTCACATTGTGGTGGCGGTATTTTTGATTTTTATTGTTCTGATACAGAGCGGCAAAGGGGCGGAGCTCGGCGCTGCATTTGGCGGTTCAAGCCAGACCCTTTTTGGCAGCCGTGGCGCGGCTACTTTTTTCAGCAAACTTACCACAATTGCCGCAGTTGCTTTTATGGTTACGTCTTTGTCTCTCGCAATCGTCTCAACAAAGAGCGGGTCTGTTGTAAAAAAGACAGTTCCGGTTAAGGAAAAAACTGATATACCGGCATCGCAGGGCCAGATTCCGGGCGGAGGTGTTCAGCCGTCTCAGCCTTCGCAGCAGCCTCTTCAGATACCTGCACAGCCTGCGGGAAAATAGGCAATGAGCGATGATCTGCTTTTAGTTTTAGGTATTCTGGCTGTATGGATAATTCTTCAGGTTGTAGTATTTCCGCGCTTGGGCATTTCCACATGAGGTATTCCCAAGGAGCCGGGGGCTCCTAAGAAGAAATGCTGAGAGAGCAGTAATTCTGTTTGCGCTTCCAGACCTTAAAGCATAATCTACAATAAAGTCCTTAGCTTTACATTTTTGTCATATCTTATTAAACTTATCTTATGAAACGCGATTACAATAAGGCGCTGGAAATCACGGCGCTTTACGAGATAAGCAAACTTCTCGGTTCTTCGCTTAACCTGAAATCAAATCTCAGAGGCGTGATGAGGGTGCTCTCAGAATATCTGGATATGAAAAGGGGGACTGTTGCGCTCAGAAGCAACAGCGAAGTGTCCATTGTTGCTGCTCACGGAATGACAGAGGATGAAATAAAGAAGGGCAGATACAGGCTGGGCGAGGGTATCATCGGCAGGGTTGCAAAGCTCGGCTCTCCCATAGTGGTTCCAAGCATTGGCGATGAGCCTTTATTTCTGAATAAGACCGGAGCAAGAAAAATTATTAAGAAGGAAAATATTGCGTTCTTATGTGTACCGATAAAATTTAAGAATGAAACACTCGGCGTATTAAGCGTTGACAGGCTTTTTGGCTCTAAGGTTATATCATTCGAGGAAGACCTGAGGCTGTTGAAGATTATTGCATCGCTGATTGCCCAGACTGTAAAGCTTCACATGGAGATTGAAAAAGAGAGAGAGGCATTTCTTGAGGAAAAGGAAAATCTCAGGCAGCAGCTTAAAGGCAGATACAGACTGGAAAATATCATAGGCCAGTCGGACCGGATGCAGGAGGTCTTCGGGGCTGTTCACAGCGTGGCTCCTTCAAGGGCAAATGTGCTTTTGCGCGGGGAAAGCGGAACAGGCAAGGAGCTTATTGCAAAGGCGATACATTATATGAGCCCGAGGGCAAAGGGGCCGTTTATAAAATTCAACTGTGCGTCCATTCCCGAAGGGCTTCTTGAGTCAGAACTCTTTGGCCACGAAAAGGGCGCATTTACCGGCGCAATGGCGATGAGAAAAGGCAGGTTTGAACTTGCTGACAGCGGGACAATATTTCTTGATGAGATCGGCGACCTTCCTTTAGCGCTCCAGCCGAAGATACTCAGGGTCTTGCAGGAAAAGGAATTTGAAAGGGTAGGCGGCGAAAAAACAACAAAGGTTGATGT
>JACRGY010000181.1 GCA_016212165.1 Nitrospirota bacterium | reverse complement strand
CTTCGCTCCTGGTAAATTTCCTGAGGCTTGAAAGCATCTTCTGATACCTCCTATAGCCTCGTATCCTACTAAAAATTGAGTATGCACGTGCATAATGGTCCATTACTCCCTAATGTCGCATATGTATCGTAACTTTTCCAGGTAGAGGACGGAGTAGTGCAGCAGTGTTGAATTTCGCAAATAGAGGATGTATCATCTTTTCGCTCATTCTCGGTCTTCGACCTCCGAGGAATTTTGCCTCTTTATTCCTTTTAAAGTTCCCCTTAGTAAAGGGGATTCAGGGGTTGTTGACTATCGGCAAAATAAAACCGCTCAAAGACAATCCATCCTCTATTCCGTTTACTCCACCGGCGTTACAATTGCCATCACAACAAGCTTCTCGCCCTTGTTTGCCTCAAATCCGTGCTGCACTGAAGGCTCGCAGAGGATGCAGGTCTTTTCATCAGCTTCTATCTTTTCATCGCCTACGGTAAATGTGCCTTTACCCTGAACAACATACATCAAGAGACGCAGGGGAGCCTTGTGAGGTTCGAGTTTCTGGCCTTCATTCAGGCACATGAGCGCAACGCGCATCTCGGGTTTGTCTGAAAGCATCTCTCTTGAGATTTTGTCAGAAGAAAACTTTATCAGTTTTTCCAAGTCTAATGTTTCCATAAATACCTCCTTATGTTATATTTATATCACAAACAAAAGGCTGAAACAATGACGCATATCATAAAAAGGATATAACAATGGGGATTATGGAACAGAAAAGAAAGGAAATGAAAAAAGAATTCCTTGCCTTGACACCGCTACAGCTGATAATAACAATGAATGAAGTCTTTAATGATATTATTTCATTAAAGGCAAAAACACAGGGAATAAAAGAATATGAAGTCTATAAGAGATACATTAAGAAGGATAAAAAACTTCTACGCCTTGTAAAGCCCAGGAAAGCAAAAAAGGAGAAAGAAGACAAGGAACAGTTAATCTCCTAATCGTTATGTACCGTTTACTAACGCCTCTTCACTTTAAAAACTAAGCCCATCTCCAGAGCGCTATAACAAAAACAATAAGAAACACCAGCGCAAGGTTCATGTAAGCAAAGAAGTAAAAGAGTTTTTCGTAAAAAGGTATTGCGGGTTTTTCCGTTGGTTCAATGAGTTTTCCTATCTGTGGCATTGCAAGAATCTTTTCCTCTCCATGCGGCGCCATTTTTAATACGTCCGTGAGGTCGTGCCCTGCAAGGTGTTTTTGGAGGTGAGAGCCGTTTTCCCAGAGTTTGCTTCCCGTTACATCATAGATTAATCCTTTATATACGACATAAGCAGGCCGGCCTTCTTTACCGTCAAAGGTATGGAGTTCCTCGTATGCAAGATCGCGTTTACCATGTTGTATTTCTACCTTCCCTTTTATTCCCCATTTTCTCCTCATCCTTGGGCCTATATAAGTTATTACTATAACTGCGGTTGAAACCATTATCAGGAAAAGGATGATTTTAATGCTCAGAAGGATACCGAACCTTGTTGTATATAAGACCTTCCATGCCGGTATCCTCGCGATGGTAAGCAGTGTTCCTGTAATTGCCATGATTACAATGGAGAGCCATCCCAGAAAAAGCTCTCCCTTTGGAAGCCCTTTTGAAGCATATGCCGGTTTCAGGAGCAGGTGAACATAAAGTATTGTTCCAAACCATATTATTGCAAAAAAAAGATGGATATAACCAATGATAAAGCGTATAACTTTCTGTATATTTGTCAGAGGCCTGTAAAGGCCTTTGAGCTTCATCTCGGCGAGATAGTTCTCGCCTTCTTTTGTTAGTTTACCTCCTCCGATTGCATCAACATGACATTCCCTGCATTCGAAGCCTGTCTGTCGGGCGTATTCTGTTGTTGCAAAGGATGGAGAAGGAATCAGGAACAATAAAAATAGAACTGCATAGCAAACCAGCGCAATAGCAGAGATCCGGAAAGCAGTTTTATTTGCCATGCCTACGCCTCTATATTATTCACCCCATGTTATTGCCTGAACAGGGCAGATATCTATAGCCTCCTGACAATTGCAGGTATTGCATTTTTCAGGGCCTATCACCCAGGCCTTATCGTCCCTGAGCTCAAATACCTCGGTGCAGAGTTCAACACATGAGCCGCAGCCAATACATGTTTCATAATCTACGACAGGTTTTTTCATAAATCCTCCTTAGTCAGTTTTTTCAAAAGCATCTTTTGGCGCACCGCATACAGGGCAGACCCAGTCATCCGGCAGGCTCTCAAAGCTGGTGCCTGGATTTATCCCGCCATCAGGGTCACCGGCTTCCGGGTCATAGATATACCCGCAGACTGTGCATTTATATTTTTGCATTTATTCCCGAACCTCCTTTTTTTAATGATGATGCTCTTCTTTTTTAGTTTCTTCTATATTACCATGATGCATGCCTTTTGCTGCAGCATCAAGGTATAATCGTTCGACATAATGTGTGAATTCAACATAGGCTTCAACAAACTTCCTGCCAGCCTCAACACTTTCGTCTGCATGTTTTTTTGTTTCCTTTGCATGTTCAAAGCGTTTGTGTATCCCCATAGCTGCAGCGTCAGAGACCATCTTTACAAGATTATCCACTGAACCGTTCTCAAGAGCCTTGTCAGCAACTGCAATAGAAGGTTCTACTGTGCCGCCAGGTTTCAGGCCTGTATAAGGAGCGCCTTCTCCTGCCCGGTGGATTCTTACCAGTGTCTCAAAGAAATACATATCAGCAAGTTCCTTTGCCTCTTTCCCCTGTTTCCTCACCCTCAGTGTCTTTTGAAAGAGTTCCCGTATATCTTGTTCATCATCTTTCTTTACCCATTTGAGGACAGGAGTTAAATCCCCATTTTCAAGCGCAGCTTTTGCAGTTGCCACGACCGGGCCATCAAGCGTGTCGCAGTGAGCCATGGCGATACCCGGCATGACCCAAATGCCAGCGCAGATAAGAAATAGAATTGCCAATCCGGCAGTAATAAATTTCGATTTCATGTTACTCCTCCTAAAGTTAAGATTTTTGCCGGAGGGACAAAAGATACCCCTCCGGCAATGTAACATAGTTATTTTTTAGAAGATTTTTCAGCCCTTAATTTTTCAGCTTCATCCTTTATCTTCTGCAAAGTCTCTTTCATCGGAGCCCAGCCATACCAGTGCATGTAGTCCGGGTTCATGTGGAAGGCGCCTTCGAAGGCCCTCATTCTATATTCAAGGAACATCACATAAAGGTCCTGTTCAGCAGAACTCTTTGCTTCATAGAACTGTAAAAGGTCAGGAGCAAAGGCCCAGCCGGCAGGTTTTTTAAGCAGGCCATCTTTGTAAAGACCCTGCACTTCCCTGATAGCCTCTGCCATTATCTTGTCTACATCCTTTATGACCATGTCTCCTGCATCAAGCTGCTGTTTTGCATAAGAAGCGCTGTGGCATTGAGAGCATATCCTGGCCATCTTGTCTCTTTCCTTCTGGAACTCTTCTTTTGTAAGGCGGGCGACCTTGCCGGCCTTTACAACTTCAAGCCGTGGAGTTGGATTTCCCTTTTCATCAAGTACGCCAAGCGCCTGAAGTATGGTTACCCTGTCATTCAGCCAGTCCTTGTCATCTTCAGGAAGCCTCAATGCAAGGAAGCCCCATGAAGTCATAACATTGTGGTCTCCTCCAGCCATATGACATGTCTGACAAGTTGGAGCCCTTTTGCTATTTGTTCCTTCTATCTGCCAGATTGTGCCATGCTTGGATGTTGAATACATCTCCCACTGAGGATGGTCAAATCCCATATGGCATGTCTGACAGGCCCTCGGGTCTTGCGCTTCGGATTTTTTGAAGGAATGTCTTGTATGGCATGAGTCACACTGGGCATTCCCATAGCGGTACTGTGCCTTTTCTGCATCGGCTTTAACACCTATCTTATGGCAGCTTGAACAACCCTTGTAACCTTCACCGACAACTGCCTTTGGCTGATGAGCCCACATGGGCATAGCGCTTGATGCTATCCATGCAAGATTGTGTTTCCCTGCCTTAAACTGCTCTGTTTGTTTATTGTGGCAGCCTGCGCAGGTTTCAGGTGTTGGCATCTTTGCCAGCCTTGCATCGGTTGCTTTTTTATGCTCTGAGCCGTGGCATGATGAGCAATCAACTCCCTTTTTTGACATCTTCCCTTCAAGGTGCTGTTTGACTACTCCGGGTGTTATTTTTTTGTGGCAGTCAATACAGGCGCTTTTCTGTGCAGCTGCAAATGAAACACTGCTCAGAATTAAGGCAAATACAAACGACAGAAATATTTTCAGATACTTCATAAACATAGTCTCCTTTCGCTAAAATTATCAGACAATATTGATTTTTTCCGGAACGATGCTTTGCCTCCTTTCGGCCTCTGGTTTTACACTCCCTTGGTTAGAATGATTTTAAAGATAAAAGAATATTCCTTCTATGATTTAAATCATAGAAAAACAAAAGGCGGGGCAAATGCCCCGCCCTGGTTTATAAAGAATTATTTAACTGATGTCTTTGCAGCCATTGCATCGGCGATAATCTTGATTCCTTTCATGGATTCATCAACAGACCTTGTCAAAGATTCCCTGGCCATTTCGGGATTGTGGAAACCGTCTGAATTCTCTGCTGTCCAGTATTCCCAGAGAATATGCGCCCTCAGGTGCTGGTCCTGTGCCTGTTTAATGGTTTCGGCATCCAGCCCTGCTTTTTTAGCCTCAACTATCTTATCTATTAATGCTGAGAGCCAAAACTCTGCTTTTCTCATCTTGCCCCTGATATGCGCTTTTATTGAGTCAATAGCGTATCTTGCCTGTTCCTCTGTCCATTTGGTATGGCATTTAAGGCAGGTTTCTTTTAGCTGCACCCTTGGGGTAACGGCAAAATGTGAAGTGTATACCTTGCCTGTCTTTTTGTCTTTTACTTTAGGCGTATGGCAGTTGTCACAGCCTGCGCCTGCCTTTGCATGTTTTGAATTGTAAAATGTCTCGGCTTCAGGATGCTGTGCCTTCCAGAGAAGGCCGCCTGTCAGAACGTGTTTGAAATCAAGGAAACTGACTTTGTTTACATAGTGGTCATAAAGTCCGAATACATCTTTATATGGGAAGTGATTGGTCCTTCTGTCTGCCATTGTTACAGAGTATTTTGAGGTGTTGGGATTTTTAGGGTCATATCCCGGATTGCAGTTGTATTCAACATGGCACTGTCCGCACTGAAGCCTTGTGTCATATTTATCGAGAAGCGCTATCTTTCTTGTGAACCCTCTCATGCCCATGTCAATAACTTTTATCCCTGTTCTCTTAGGGTCTTTATGCCATAAGGTATCTCCATCAGGCCTTGTGAGCGCATCTATAAGGCCATCCCTTACAATCCTTGGCTTTGCAGCATGAGGGTCATGGCAGGTAAAACAATTAAGCCCATGTTGGAGGTCTTTCACTAACTCGACTACATTTGAAGTCCTTGACCATCTTGCGCCTTCAACAGGGTCTCCCATGTATGCCCATTTAAGAATATGGTCTTGTGATTTGCATTGCAAACAGACAGGATTTGCTGCAGCTGCGCTCTGCGGTATGAATGCCTTATGCTCTTTTACATCAGGATAATTGTCTTTAAGTACCTCCCATGCTTTTCCTTTCTCGAATAGGTACTGCCAGCTGTTTTTACCCTGGAATCTTCCGCCATAAGCCCTGTCAACGATAAGATGGTCAATGAGCATCCAGTTATGGCTTCTTGTAAGGTTATGCTCTTTTGTGAATCCGTGGCCCATCATCAGTTTGTCCCAGAATGGATTTGGAGCCCTGTTCGTGAGCTGGGATTTTTCATCCCTTGCCGGCCTGTGATATGCCTCTTTCATAAAACTTTCGTACTGTGCTTTATGGCATTGCCCGCATGCCTCCCATGAAGTGTCTGTCTCAGGCCTTGTGTCCGGGCCTGGAGCTTTAAGATGCTTATCAAGTTCTTTGTGACAGTTCGAGCAGTTATTTTTTGAGTGTTTCCCTGAGGAATGCAGTTCTTTGATAACCGGATGACAGCCATAACAGGTATCTGCCCTTACTGATTTTTCTGCCTGTACCCCTTTCTTTGCAGGTGCAGCCTTATATTGGGCATCTGCATTTGTAAAATAAATACCGCTTATAGCAAAAAGGGAAAGAACTGCTATAAGTAAAATAGTTTTCTTCCTGCCCATAAAACCTCCTTTATGCGTGCTGTTTTTAATGTATCAATCGCCCTGTAATTGAAGCATAGCAGAACAGAATCGGAAGTCAAGGGGGCTGATTTTGGACACCGGATAATGTCCCTGGACGGGCATTATCCGGCTGCGATAGAATATTTGATTAGTGTGCCCCGTGTATCAGAATAGGCAGGCACCTGACACATACGAGTTTTTCCTTCCCCTCATGGATGCATTTAAGATAGACCACATCATTATCTGTTTTTCCACATACAAAGCATTTTGTTTCCATAAATTGGTCCTCCTTTCTTCTGAGAGTCAAATTAATCCGACAATGCGTTTATTTCATCAACAACTTTATTCGGGTCAATATTGTGCATCATGGCCCCGAAAGCAATAGACTCAACTCTTATTCCGGGACAGGTAAAACATCCGCCGCCGAAATATTTCTCGATAACCTTCATTGCTGCAGGGTTATCCTTGATGATGTCCCCGATGACAGTGTCCTTTGTTACCTTATTTTTTGTTGTCGCCATATGGGCCTCCTTTTTTAAACAAGCTTAATTATAGATTACATGGATTTAGAGAAGAGTTCTATGATGCAAATCATATATTGGGCAAAAATTAAAACTGTGTTTTTCTATCAAAAACAAGGGCAGGAGGGGATTGCCTTTGAGCGGCTTATTTTGCCGATAGTCAGAAAGAGGATGTTCTGCTCTTTGTGTCATTCCCGCGAAAGCGGGAATCCAGGGTAGGCTTTTGCAGAAATCTATAGATTCCGCATCAAGTGCGGAATGACAAAGAGAAGGCTGCATAGGCGATTGCTTATCAGTCTATGACCTTAATCATAGTAATGGCATTTCTTTATTGATATGCTTTAAGCAAGACAAAAGCTCAGGAGGTATTTATGGACAGATTTGTTAAAAGCTTTATAGTGATGAGCATTGTATATCTTGCAATAGCGTCAATACTGGGAGTGTGCATGATTGCCAGGCCGTCTCTTTTGACGTTGAAATTTGTGCATTCTCATCTTATGCTGATTGGCTGGGTCTCAATGATGATTTACGGGGTGGGCTATCATATACTTCCGAGGTTTGCAGGCAAGCTCATTAAAAGCAAGGCAATGGCAGAGTTGCAGTTCTGGCTTGCAAACATCGGGCTTGCGGGAATGCTCGGATTTTATACGCTTGGCATTTACAACCCATCGGATTTATATAAAGGATTAACAGTTGCATCCGGCGCAGTAGAGGTATTATCAATCTTTTTATTTTTCTATAACATGATTGCGACTTTGTATGTGAAACAGCCGGAATAGTGTGTGGGCTGTCATTCCTGCGAAGGCAGGAATCCAGTCATTGTAGTTTTCTGGATTCCCGTTTTCATCCGCACTCAGGCGGATTCGCCGAGGAGAACGGGAATGACAAAATAGCATTTTAACCGCAAAGGGTTTTTAGTTTATTTACGTCCTTTATAATAATCTTCCCTGCTTTTTCCGCGACTATGCCGAGTTTTTTAAACTTGGACATGGTCCTTATGGAGGTTTCTACAGTTGTACCTACCATTTCTGCGATGTCCTGTTTTGTAAGCTTCATGTCAATGACAACAGCGCCATCTCGTAGAGTCGAGTCTCCGACTGTTTTAACGCCTGTTTTTTCAGAGAGCTTAATAAGCAAAGAGGCGATTCTTGCTTCAACTTTTTCGATAGCTATGTTTTTCAATGCCTCATGAGAGCCTTTAATCCTGTCTCCGATGTTCATTGCCATGCAGTACATGAGGTTTGGGAACCTGTCGAGGATGCGCATTAAATTGCTTCGGGATATTTTTAAGACTTCAGAGTCTTCCATTGCAACTGCATTTGCAGGGTAGGGGAACCCGCGCATTACAGCAACGCCTCCGAAGAAATCCATTGGCGAGATAATTTCAAGTATAAGCTCTCTTCCGCTTTGTGAGAGCTTTGTAATCTTGACCTTTCCTTTGGTTACGATATAAAGCCAATCAGAAGGGTCCCCCTCAGAAAATATGGCCTCTTTTTTTCTGAACTTTGCAGGCATGAGATACGGCTTTACTTCCTCTGCATCAGAGGTATTCAGAGCGCTGAATACAGGGATTTTTTTAAAATCTACCATGCTCAGTCTGTTTTAGGAGGATTGGGCTTCGGGGTTGTATCAGCAGGAAGATCCAGATTAACGACCATGCCTTTTTCTCCGGGTATTCCAATATCTTTCCCGTCAAATATCAATTTAATTCCTCCTGCATTGCCTATCTTCAGCGAGAAGCCCTGCTTAGCTGAAAACCTGAGTGACTCGCCCTGGTTAAGCAGCATATCCTTTACTTCAGTATCGTCTATTTTTACGAGCAGCCAAGTGGTATCTGTTGCAGAAATATCAAGGGTATGCTCTTTCCCTGTCATTGTTACAGGTTCTTTTTTTGGAGCTGTTTCCGGTTTTTTATCTTTTAGAGCAACTTCTGCTTCCTTTTCTTTTTCCTGAACCGGCTGGACCGTTTCCAACGGCTGAACAGTTGACGCAGATTTTTCAGGCGGCGCTACTGTTGGTTTTTCAGGAGCAGAGTTCAATGAAGAAAGAATATATACAACTGTCATGGCCAGGAAAATAGCTGTAATAACAAGGTATTTAGTTGGCGGTCTTTTAGTTTTTACGGCATCAGCAACAGGCGGTGTTTTTTCCGGTACAGGAGGCGATGTTTTCAGGATGTAGGCTTTTAAAATAACCTCCGGGTCAATTTTCAGGAATTTGGCGTAATCTCTTATGTAGCCTTTTGCATAGACCGCTACGGGAAGCTTTTCAAATTCCTCGTCTTCAATCGCCTTCAGGTAATCGGCCCTTATCTTTAGCGTATGGGCAATCTCCTTGAGAGCTTTCCCTGATTCCTCACGTTTTTGCTTTAGGATCTCGCCGGCCATCTGCTCCTCTTCCCCAAGAGACTGTTTACAGAGAATAGCATAAATGCGGTACTAAAAGGTAGGGTAAAATTTGTCAATCAGGGCATAGATAACGTAACTATTTTGGTTTGTGTAAAGGGTTTATTGTAAACCTTCATGTGGTATTATAGTTGACAATGAAAAGGGTTGTTATTACAGGTATTGGCGCTGTCAGTCCATTGGGCAATTCTTTTGAGGCCTCATGGGAGGCAGCAAAGAAGGGTGTATCAGGTATAGCGCCTGTAACAAGGTTTGACGCCTCCGGCATAAAGTGGAAAGTTGCAGGAGAATTAAAAGGATTTGACGCATCCCAATATTTATCTCAAAAAGAGATTTCTCATCTGGACCCTTTTGTCCGATATGCCGTTGCTGCATCTGTAATGGCGGTTGAGGATGCAAAATTAGTTCAGAAGTCAGAAGTCAGTCTCCTTCGGCGACTCGCCGGGGCGAGAAGTCAGAAGTCAGAACTGACTGACTTGCTAACTTGCTCGCTTGAGTCTGCTGCCGTTATCATTGGTTCAAGCAGAGGGGGGATAAGCACGATAGAAAACGGTTTAAACCGTTCAAACCGTTCAAACAGAAGGCTATCCCCGTATCTCATGCCGTCAACGAGCATAGGCATGGCTGCATCATACGTTGCGCAAAAATGAGGGATAAGAGGCTATGCTCTTGGAATTTCAAATGCGTGTGCCTCAGGCGCTAATGCCATAGGCGAGGCATACATATTAATAAAGTCCGGTTATGCAGGGACTGTTCTTGCGGGTGGCGCTGAAGCTCCGGTATGCAGATTGTGCATGGAAGGTTATGGCGTATCAGGCGCATTATCCGGAATAAATGACAGCTCTGCAAGCAGGCCGTTTGACAGGACAAGGGATGGTTTTGTGCTTGCAGAAGGAGCGTGTGTCCTTGTCCTTGAAGATTACGAGGCGGCATTAAAAAGAGGCGCACAGATTTATGGAGAGATTATCGGCTATGGAAACACAACAGATGCATTTCATATGACAAGGCCTAATCCTGAGGGGGAGGCAAGGGCAATAAGCATGGCAATAAAAGAAGCCGGTATAAACATTGAGGATATTGATTATATAAGCGCTCACGCTACATCAACTCAGCTGGGAGATAAGGCGGAAACAGAGGCAATAAAAATTGCCCTTGGAAAAAGGGCCTATGAGATTCCTGTGAGTTCAGTGAAATCCATGAGCGGGCACATGCTTTCTGCATCAGGGGCGTTTGAGGCAGCCATTACGTTAATGAGCATGAAAGAAGGGGTTATTGCTCCTGCTATAAATCGGAAGGAAAAAGATTCTGAATGCAACCTGAATTATGTTACTGAGATTAAAAAAGTCGAAATTAAAACTGCTGTTTCTAATTCTTTTGGTTTTGGCGGAGTGAATGCAGTGCTGGTGTTTAAGAGGGTGTAACGACTAAAGCTTGCTATTCCCTATTTCTGTCATTCTGGCTTGTCCAGAATCTTTCTCTAAGAAGGATTCCCGACGAGCGGGAATGACAAATACTGAGCTTTTAGACAGGCTCAGTGTCCCTATGTTTTCCATTGCCCCTCTCAATTTTCACTGAGTACTCTACCTAACATCATGACAAATATGTCTACATTATTATCAAATTGTAAAAAAGGACTTTTCCCCGTTTCCTTCTGAATATCTATGCCATTCTTATATGCTGTGAAATCTAATATTTTGTTTAGCTGAATGCTTTTATTACCCTTGCTTCCCATGAAAATCAATTTCTTGTTCGTCAAATATAAAGTTCCACTGTCAATAGTCGTCCATACGTCCTGTGTTATTCGTTGAACGCCAAGACTGCCTGCTCTCCAATAAAGCCCCTTGGCAATTTTTATTCGTAGTGTTGGCCCAGCATAATTAATTCTTTTAGTAATACGCCGCTGTTCAAGCCAATCAATTGGTGCATAAAAATAACACCGCTCATTTTTTTGAAGATTTAATGATACGGAGATTGTCGGAATCTCAGAATTTTCAATTTGCCAAAAAAGTCTATATTTATCCAACAGACTTTTTGTATGTGTATCCATTGATAGTTCTGCCCCAAGACTGTGGGCTATTGCCTGAAGTTCTTTTTCGTCATCTGGGGATAACCGTTGGTCAGACATAGCATTGTTTAAGAAATTATTTACAATCTTACTTGAGCTTTCTCTACGAATTGCAGAAGCAAGCTCATCAGATAATTTTAAGTCGTTCTGTAACTTCGAGATAAATTTTTTGTCTTGTTCATCTAAGCGGCCATCTGAAACCACTTTATCAAACTCAGTTTTATAGATTTCGGACACAAGTTGACCGTGTATTTGAGATACTGTTTGATCGTTCAAATGAAGAACTGCCTTGAGATGGCCTAACGCCTCCACTTCATCGTCCGTAAACAGTTTATCGCTCAAGCAGTGTCTCAAATAATCAGCATACAAGGAATTAAGGCGGCTGTGTTCTGCTGAGTACAAGCCGACTTTATATTTGGAAATGATATTTTGAACATCTTCAATTGTTACTTCTTGCAGGTTCTTCTCCGAGAGAAGATTATTAACTTCAATGAAAGCATTTTCCTTTGGTTGCTTTCCAAATAATCGTTCAAAAAAGCCCTGATCTTTTAATGACAGCTTTTTATATATCACCTGCGACTCCTTTCTTTTCTAACAGCGAGAAATTTGTGCTTACTCCGTCATAGATGATGCCATCTTTCTTTATTAATCGTATAGCGTGCAAGCTCATTGGGCCCGGCGGTTTTTTGCCGCGTCTGGTTGAATGACAGCGTAGGCATTCTTAGCCTGCTTCAAGTGTTTTGAGATCTCAAACGCAAGATTTGTTAGTTGAAAATTGGCTTCATCTATTTCAGAAGCTACTTGCAAGATATCCTCGGCCGACATTTCTTCGCTAACCTTAAATTTTAGAACTCCTCTTGCAGTCGTTTCAGATATAATAACTTTATCTGGGGTTCCGGTTGGAGCCCAAATGCCATGAACAATACTGTTTCGCTTTGGCCTGAGTTTCTGGGCTATATAGCTTAGTTGTTGTCCGAGTTTTTTATCCAAACCCGTACTTGCCAGCGACTCACGAGCTAATGAATTCGCGGTATCGATTAATATTAGCGTTTGAAGATGAGTTGTAACTGCCTGTGCCTTGGGTTGTTGTAATGACGCTAACTCCCACACCAGCGTTTCGATCGTTTTCTCCAAGAATGTCCACAGGACTACAACACGACCGATTGCGCTTAGATGATTGTGGTTCGGCGCTATCAATGAGTGGAAGGTTGCCATTTTGTAGCCTAACAATTAATATCCCCAGTTGGTATTTACTGCTTTCATAGAGGAAATATAGCACATTTGGGTAAAAAGAGAAAATAAAAAAATCATTTAAATTAATGGAAATAAATAATTGCGCCTGGCATCTTGACAAGACATTTACTTATGCATATCATAAAAGCATATCAAGGAGGTGTATAATATGCGTGCGACATTAAACATATCCGATGACCTTGTCTCCGAGGTTCAGAAGGCTACCGGCGAAAAATCCAAGACCAAGGCTATAACAATTGCCATGAAAGAGTTTATCAGGCAGAAGAAGATAAAACAACTTCTTGCGCTCAGAGGGGAAATTAAGATTGATTATGACTGGGAAAAAGAAGAAGCGCTTGAGATGAAAGCGCAGAAAGAAAGGGAGAGGCTTCTTGAGCGAAAGAAATAGCACTATACTTGCAGACACAAGCGTCTGGATTGAGTTTTTCAAACCGCAATCCGCTGTCGGGAAAAAACTTGAGGGACTTATCATAAAAAACTCGGTGTGTGTATGCGGCACAGTGCTTTTCGAGCTTGTGCAGGGAGTCAGGTCGGAGGACGAAAAGGCAAGGATATTGGATGCCTTGTCCGATATGGAGTATTTAGAAATGACAAAACGTTTGTGGGAAAAGGCCGGAACCCTCTCGGCATCGCTCAGGAAAAAGGGGCTGAACTTACCGCTTTCCGATATATTCATTGCAGCAATCGCAATTGAACATAATCTCCAAATCTTTACGCTTGATAAACATTTTGAGCAGATACCCGGAGTAAAGATTTACGGTTGATTGCGTAACCCCTTAAAATCCGGTATCTCTTCAATCCCAATTTCTCCCTGCGAGCTGTCCCTGAGATTTTTCCATTTAACCCTGCCGGATTTTAACTCATCATCGCCTATGATGAAAACATAATCTGCCTTTAGTTTATCTGCCCTTCTCAACTGGCTTTTCAAAGATGCATCCCCATATCCAAGTTCCACATTGATGCCTTTGGCCCTTAGTTTCTCTGCAATTAAAAAACCTTCTGTGTCTGCTTTCGGGCCGATTGTAGCAAAAAATGCCTTTGGCCCGGAATGAAGCCCTGAGTTCTGGTTCCGGAGTATCTCGACAAGCCTTTCCATTCCTATTGCAAAACCTATTGCCGGTGTCGGAGGCCCGCCGAATTCCTCAACAAGCCTGTCATATCTGCCTCCTGCTGCAACTGCCTTCTGGCTGCCGAGGTGTTCTTCGCTGGTCACCTCAAATGTTGTCCTTGTGTAATAATCAAGCCCTCTGACCATATTGGGGTTAATGACATAAGAGATGTTAAGAAGTTTTAATAAGGATTGAAACCCTTCAAAATGTTCTTTGCAGTCTCCGCACAGGTGATTTGTGACTTGCGGCGCATTTTTTCTCAGTTCAATACAGGCGTCAACCTTGCAGTCAAGGATTCGTAAGGGATTGTGGATATATCTCCTGTTGCAATCAGGGCACAAACCTGAGATTTTATTTGAAAAAAAATCAGATAATGCCTTTTTATAGTCAGGCCTGCATTTTTCACAGCCTATGGAATTGACCTCAAAATTCAGTTCTTTAAGTTCAAGCCTTTCCAGAAAAAGTTTCAACATCGAGATTATCTCTGCGTCGAGTTTTGGTTCTGCTGCGCCGAATGCCTCTGCCCCTATCTGATAGAACTGCCTGAACCTGCCTTTTTGAGGCCTTTCATATCTGAACATGGGGCCTGAGTAAAAAAATTTCTGAGGGGAGGGCTGATTATAGAGGTGGTTTTCAATATAACTTCTTACAACAGGGGCTGTCCCCTCAGGCCTCAGCGTAATGCTCCTGCCGGCCTTATCAGGGAATGTGTACATCTCTTTTTCAACTATGTCTGTTGTCTCGCCGATGCTCCTTGTGAATATATCGGTTGCTTCTATGATGGGGACTCTTATCTCCTGAAAGCCATATGCCGAAAATACTTCCTCTGCCGCTGATTCCACTTTCTGCCAGATATATATGTCAGGCGGGAATATGTCATGTACACCCTTGAGGGCGTTATATTTCACCTTCTCTTCCCCTTTTCATTCTTCTTCCCTGCGCAGGCTTTCCGAGCTTTCACCCTCTCTTTCTTTGTCAAATTCGAGCATCTTCATATGGCTCTCAATAAGCCTCTTGAGTTCCTCTTTAAAATGGCGCCTGATTCCTTTTAAGTCAACAATGTCCTCATGAATCTTGATGACCTTTTCCTGTGCATCTTTCATCAGGGAGTCTGATTTTAATTCTGCTTCTTTTACCAGCAGTTCTGCTTCTTTTCTTGCATTTGTCTTATAGTCTTCGACCATCTGCTGGGCAGTCATAAGCGTTTCTCTCAGGGTAGACTCCACATCCTTATATTCCTTAATCTGGTTTTCAGCCCTTTGGGCAGTCTCTTTAAGGGATGCGTTTTCCCTGAGCAGTTCTTCCATCTCTTCACGCACTACCTCAAGGAATGCATAGACCTCTTCAACATCGAAACCCCTGAATTTCATCGGGAACTGTTTTTGCTGAATGTCAAGCGGAGTGATTCTCATAGAGCAATATTCCCTCCTTTCAATTTATAGGCAAATTCTATTAAAGACCTTATTAAGAAACTCTGCGCAAATATAATAGCAAGAATCACTATTAAAGGGGAAATATCAATCGGCCCGAGCCTGTAGCCGATAAGCCTTCTTATGGGCCTGAACACCGGTTCTGTTACCGAATAAAGAAATTTCACAATGGGATTATATGGATCGGGATTTACCCAGCTTATCAGGGCAGCGATTATTATAACCCACTTGTAGGCGCCCAGGAGGACATCAAGTATATTTGCAATAGCCAAAATCAGGTTAGCAAGTATAAACACTATTCTTTCCTCCCTAATTCTTCCGCCCTTTTTATAGCTGCTTCCATTGCAGTTATAACTATATCCGTGAGGCCTTTTTCGTTAAATACCTTTATGCCTGCTGCTGTTGTGCCCCCCGGCGATGTCACCATCTCTCTGAGTTCAACAGGGGACAGGCCTGTGTCAAGGATTTTTGCTGTGCCTAACAATGTCTGGACAACGAGTTCAGCCGCATGGCCCCTGCTGAGGCCTGATTTTGTCCCGGCTTCCATCATTGCCTCTGCAAAGAATGCTATGAAGGCCGGGCCGCTTCCTGATAATGCAGTCACTGCATTCATATATTTTTCAGGCATGACAAGCACCTTGCCGATTGACATGAGTATTTCCCTGACAGGGGCAATATCTTTATCAGGGAAGCATTCGCACAGGGACATGACAGACATGCCTTCCTGCACAAGGGCAGGGGTGTTAGGCATAACGCGTATCAGTTTCTTGGTCTTTAGCTTTGATTGCAGATATGAAAGCGTTATCCCTGCGGCAATTGACACCACTGTTTTTTCATCAGTTATTAAATCCGCTATCTCATCGAGGACCGGTTCCATATTTTGCGGTTTAATCGCAAGGATTATTATATTTGAGGCAGATACAACATCCCTGTTTTCAGCAGTAGCCTTTACGCCATAGGTCTGCTCAAGATATTTTCTTCTTTCTTCTTTAGGCTCTGACACAAATATTTTATCGCCAATCCCTAATCCCGAATCCCTAACCCCTTTAATAATGGCTTCGGCCATGTTCCCGCCGCCGATAAAACCAATCATGAAAACCTCCAATACATTCTATGTCCTGTCCCCGAATATTGCAGTCCCTATTCTTACCATTGTTGCCCCTTCCTCTATTGCAACTTCAAAATCATTAGTCATTCCCATGGATAATTCCGGAAGCTTAAACCCTTCCATCTCTGCCTCGTCTCTGAGCCTCCTCGTTTCCTTAAAATAAGGCCTTGCCATTCCAGGCTCATCAAAGTATGGCGGTATCGTCATCAGCCCTTTTACTTTCAGGTGTTTCATCTTCTTAATCTCATCAAGCAAACTAACTAAATTATCTTTTAAAATTCCATACTTAGCAAGTTCATCTGAAAGTTTTACTTGAACAAGAATTTCCTGTATCTTGCCATGCTTTTCAGCATATTTATTAATGGCTTCTGCCAGCTCTGCTGAATCAACAGAGTGAATCAAATCAAACAGCTCAACAGCCACTTTTGCCTTGTTCTTCTGAAGATGGCCTATCAGGTGCCAGCTGAGCCTTTCGCTCATAGCCCTTAGCTCATTGCTCATAACTTTCTTTTGAGCCTCCTGCACCCGGCTTTCTCCAAATATCCTCAAGCCTGCATCTACTGCCTGTTTGACTTTTTCAATGCTCACGGTCTTTGTTACAGCAATAAGCTTAATATCTTCGGGATTTCTTCCTGCCCTCATTGCAGCATGCGACATTCTTTTATATATGCTGCTGATATTTTCAAGAAAAGCTGTATCACTCATAGCGACCCCGTCCCCGTCCAAGCCTTCTAACGGGGTTGACATTAGTGCTTACAAGTGTATTATATTTGACGATGTCAAAGCAAGATATTACAGGACTGGAAGGCAGCCTCAGGTATTATTTCAGGAATAAAGGACTTCTTTCAGAAGCCATCACACACACGTCATTCCATCACGAAAATCCCGGGGAGGCCCCTTTATATAATGAGAGGCTTGAGTTTCTCGGAGATTCTGTCCTGGGCCTTGTCGTTGTGGAATTTCTTTTTAAATCTGATAAAAATTACCCTGAATCAACAATGTCAAAGATAAAGTCTTATCTTGTTAAAGAGTCCGTCCTGTCGGATATTGCAGCCGGTATATCGCTCGGGAAGTATCTGAGGCTCGGAAAAGGAGAGCAGGAAACAGGCGGAAGGGGGAAGAAATCCATCCTTGCGGATGCGATGGAGGCTGTATTCGGCGCGATATATTTTGACGGAGGTTATGAAAGCGCAAGGGATGTAATACTGCGGTTGCTGACAGACAAGATTGATGCAGCAACATCATCCGAGCAGTTTTTTGATTTCAAGACAGAGCTTCAGGAAGAAAGCCAGGTAAAGTTCGGTGTCCTGCCTCAGTATAAAATGGTAAAACAGGAAGGCGCAGAGCATAAGAAAATGTTTACAATCGATGTTTTTATCAAAGGCGATAAATTCGGCAGGGGCATGGGCAGAAGCAAAAAAGAGGCAGAGACCATTGCAGCAAAAGAGGCCCTGGTGAAGATAAAGGCATCCGCATAAATAAATGATAATTATTCTGTAACACCAAAATGATAATGTCCTAAATGGCCAAAATAGAAATGTCCTAAATTGATAATGCTAAACTGCTTCTTTTTTATAAGGAGGCAGAATGGCAGGAAAGGACATTATCATGGTCAGGCAGCGGGAGCTT
>JACRGY010000183.1 GCA_016212165.1 Nitrospirota bacterium | reverse complement strand
CCTGAAATCCTAAGATAGATATTTGCCTGAATCCCCCGTAAAAAATTCGTCGAATCCAGGCTATAAGTTTTATTAACTGTCTTATAAATAATAAAAAATTGTTTGGGGTTGAGGAAAGGTCGCTGGATAAGTATAATAAATCCAAAATTTTAACTTTAAAGGAGGTTTTGTATGTTTCTAAGGATTTTTGCCGTATGTGTTTTTGTCCTGTCGCTGGTTTCTATGTCGTGGGCAGCAGGGGCACATGATGGCCTCTTGTGCACGGGCTGTCATGGTATCCACACTGCAAAAGGAGATATAATCTTTGCAGTTGAGCCGAACAAAAAGGCTATCAATCCAAAAACAAAACAGCCGAATACCGGAACAACAGCCCTTTGCCTGGGTTGTCATGAGACACCGGATAAAGGCGGTATGGGGATAATGGCTGTATCAGGGCACATGAGCCATCCTTTCGGTGTAACTCCGAACACAAAGGTTGCAACGGTTCCCGCGGCTTTTTTAAGGGAAGGAAAATTAGAATGTGTGGGTTGCCACGACCCTCATCCTTCCAATCCATTTTATAAATATCTCAGGGTTGATACTTCAAAGGGCGCGAAGATGACTGATTTTTGCGCAATGTGCCATTCATCAAAGGCAGACCCAAATGTGGTAAAAAACCTGAAGATGTTCAACAGCATGGATGAGAGAAGCTATGTGCCTGCGGCAGTTACTCCGGCAGCTCCCGCATCGGCGCCGGCGGCACCCAGAAGGAAATAATGAAGTTTGATGTATATGCCTCTACCCTGCGTTTTATTAAGAAGCGCAGGGTAGAGTTTTTCCTGTGAAGCTGTTAAAAGATTTTCTTGTTTATGCCTCTGTGGAAAAAGGACTCTCTAAAAATACAGTTGAGTCTTATTCGCGTGACCTTGCATTGTTTCAAAAATTCATAGTTTCAAAAAATAAGAGGCTCAATTCATTTTCCAAGGCAGATATATTGGATTTTCTTAATAAAGTTAAGGATGAAGGATACTCGGTGCCAAGTATCTGCAGGTTCATATCTTCAATCCGCGGGTTTTGCAGATATATGATGATAGAAAAGATTATCAGGGAAGACCCTTCAGAAAATCTTCAGTCGCCCAAAAAGTGGGACCGGCTCCCCAAGGCATTAAGCTTCGGGGATGTTATGGCTCTCCTTGATTCCAGAACTGACGGCCCCGCGTTTCTCAGGGATTCTGCAATGCTGGAGCTTCTTTATTCTTCAGGCCTGCGGGTGAGTGAACTTGTTTCGTTGAAAGTCGGCAATATAAACTTTGAGGCAGGTTTTCTGAGGGTTATGGGGAAGGGGTCCAAGGAGAGAGTTGTGCCGATAAATGCAAGGGCACTGAATAAAATAAAAGAATATATCAGAGAACTCAGGCCTGCAATCCTGAAAAAAAGGCGTTCAGATTATCTCTTTGTTACAAACAGGGGCAGCGCAATGACCAGGCAGCGTTTCTGGCAGACGATTAAAAAATCCGGCAATCAGGCAGGCATAAAGCTCTCGCCGCATACCTTGCGGCACTGTTTTGCGACACATCTGCTGGAAGGCGGCGCTGACCTCAGGTCTGTCCAGAAGATGCTGGGCCATTCGGATATATCAACAACTCAGATATATACAAAGGTATCAACTGACAGGATTAAGAAAGTATATCGCGAGCATCACCCCAGGGCTTAACTGTTTTTAATTATTTTGTTATAATTTGAGTTACAGTAAAGGAGAAGGACTCATGGCTTTAATTCTGGTCATAGACGATTCATTGTATATGCGGGGGAAAATATGCAGCATCCTGAGGCTGGACGGGCATATAATACTTGAGGCAGACAACGGGCTTAAAGGCCTTCAGATGGCCTCTGCAAATTCACCTGACTGTATTCTGCTTGATATCATAATGCCGGGGATGGACGGCCTGAAAATAATCAAGTCCCTGAAAGATCAGCACCTGAATATCCCTATGATTGTTGTAACGGCAGATATTCAGGAAAGCACACGCAAACAATGTATGGAGTTGGGAGCTGCTGCGGTTATAAATAAACCTCCGAAGGAAGAAGAGCTGCTCAGTATAATTAATAAAGTTCTTACTTTTAAAAAAGGGGCTGACCGATGAACCTTACAACCGAACAGATAGATGCACTTAAAGAGCTAATCAATATCGGCGTTGGAAGAGCGGCAAGTGTGTTGAGCGAGATGGTTCGCCATCATATCCGCCTGCAGGTTCCTTTCATAAAGATACTATTGCCGGCAGAATTGAAGGCCGAAATGGAGGAACTTGGAAGGTATAGGGTTGCCGCTGTAAAGCTCGGGTTTAAAGGGCCCTTTTCAGGCTCTGCAGCGCTGGTTTTTCCTCCTGACAGCGCCTCGAAACTTGTTTCGGTCCTGACTGGCGAGGAGTCAGGAACCAATGACCTCGATTCAGTCAGGGTAGGGACGCTGAGCGAAGTCGGCAATATTGTCATTAATGGCGTTATGGGCTCGATTTCCAATGTGCTTAAACAGAACATTAATTATTCGCTTCCTAACTATATGGAAGATAACGTGGATAATCTGTTGACTTTAGACAAACACGATCCTAATGCAACAGTTCTGCTGGCACGCACGCGGTTTACGATTGAACAACTTTGTGTTGAAGGAGATATAATCCTGATTTTTGAGGTTGGTTCATTTGACTCCCTGCTTGCCGCCATAAACAGGGATTACGGAGGGCAGTCTTGAACGAGATAGAAATTGCTGAGAAAGAATTCAGCATTCTCGACCATGCCCCTCTCGGTTTGTTTGTTTTACGGCAGGATTTTGTTGTTCTTTTCTGGAACAGTTGTCTCGAGGACTGGACCGGCATCGGCAGAAGAGATATTATAGGGACGAACATCAGCGCCCATTTTCCCCATCTGAATAGTCCCGAATATAATAAACGCATCCAGAATATTTTTGAAGGCGGGCCGCCAACGATTTTTTCCTCTCAGCTTCACAAATATATTATCCCTTCGCGCTTATGGGATGGGCAGGTGCGTATACAGCATACAACAGTGACCTCTATCAGCGCAGCGGATGGGACAGGGTTTTATGCCCTTTTTGCCATTCAGGATGTCACTGACTTAACACACCGCATTCAGGGATACAGAATTATGCGGGATCAGGCACTGGAAGAAGTAAAAGAACGCAAAAAGGCAGAAGATGAATTAAGAAGGGCGCATGAAGGTTTGGAGCTAAGAGTTAAAGAACGTACTGCTGACCTGGTTTTGTTAAACGAAAGGCTTCAGGGCGAGATTAAAGTGCGTAAAAAAGTCGAGGAAGAACTGAAAAAACTTGTTTCAACTCTGAATACCCTTGTATACCATATTCCCGAAGGTGTTGCATTGCTTGATGCGGAACATCGCATAGTGCTTTTGAACAGTATCGGAGAGAAATATCTCGAAGCAATTACAGGCGCAAACATCGGAGATGTTTTGACTGATATATCAGGCCATCCCCTGGAAGAGTTTCTTGTGTCTGCATCGCATAAGGTCTGGCATGAGCTGAAAATTGGCGGCCCTTCCAATTTTGTATTTGAAATAGCAGGAAGGACTATAGTCCAGAATGGTGTTATAGGCGGGATGGTGCTTGTCCTGAAGGATGTTACAGAGGAAAGGATGCTCGATGACCGTGTAAACTCGCAGGAGAGGCTGGCTGCCGTAGGACAGCTTGCTGCGGGCATTGCCCATGACTTTAACAACATCCTCACAGGCATTATAGGGTTTGCGGATATTCTTAGAACTGATTATTCATTGCCCTACGAGGAAAAGGAGATGGTAGAGGCTATCCTGCAGAATGGCGAGAGGGCTGCACAGCTGGTACGCCAGATACTTGATTTCAGCAGTAAATCCCTAAGTGAGGTTCAGTCCATTAATCTGATGCCCTTTCTCAAAGAATTGTCGAAGTTTATCGGAAGGACCATTCCTGAAAACATTGAAATCTTCATTGATTGCAAGCCCGGAGAATATATTATTGAGGGAGACGCTGCAAAGATACAGCAGGTCTTTACGAACCTGGCGCTTAATGCGCGTGACGCAATGCCTGATGGCGGTAAATTGAGGTTTGCATTGTCACGAATCAGTATAAAACCTGAAGATATGCTGCCTGTAAATGACATGCCTTATGGCGACTGGATAGCTATAAATGTTACAGATACAGGGACCGGCATTCATCCTGATACTTTGCCGCACATATTTGAGCCGTTTTTTACTACAAAAGGAGTCGGCAAAGGGACAGGCCTTGGCCTTTCGCAGGTATATGGCATAGTAAAACAGCACGAAGGGCATATTAACGTAAAGACCGAGGTTGGCAAGAGTACTACTTTTAATATATATCTGCCTGCAGGCAGGCCAAAGGCCGGGGCAAATTTTACAAAAGAAGAGATTATAATGCCGAAAGGGCGGAAAGAAGCCATATTAGTCGTGGAAGACAATGAATCAGTGCGGAATCTTATACATAAAAAACTCAGCAAATTGGATTATAGAGTCCTGACAGCAATAAACGGAAAGGACGCACTGTCAATATTTAAGGACAACCATAATGATATAAAACTGGTCATTACTGATTTGGTAATGCCTGAGATGGGCGGCATAGAGCTGAGCAAGATAGTCAAGGCTAAAAATCCTTCTGTGAAGATTATAGCTTTGAGCGGCTATTCTGTAAATTTCAAGGAAGAAGATTTACGGAAGTCAGGCATTGAGGAATGCATGCAAAAGCCATTTCAAAGCCAGAAGTTTATTGAGCTTGTATCCAGGGTTTTAGAAAGAGAACCTGGTTGATTCTGAAAGTATAGTTGTATCTGCGGGTTTAAAGGGCTGCATTTTTTGCCGGGAGTTTTAATGCTTTATTAAATTTTTTTTTTGTGCTACATTTTTCTTACAAGCTTTTATTGTTTATCTGAATAAATTTGATTGCGGAGGTAAGTAATGCCTGACAAATTAGGTATCAACGAGCTTTATAAATGCTGCGATATGAATATTTTTAAATTCAATACAACAGATGACCTGCCGCCTTTTGAAGGGACTATAGGGCAGGACAGGGCGCTGAAGGCCCTTGATTTCGGGATAAGCCTTGAAAATTCCGGGTTTAACATTTTTATACTTGGAGAAAACGGCACAGGCAAGATGAGCACAATAAAGTCTATCCTGTCAAAGCAGTCCCTGAACGAACCTGTTTCATCCGACTGGTGTTATGTATATAATTTCAAGGATGCCGATGCACCGATAGCTGTGTCGCTTGAGCCCGGGAGGGCAGTCACCTTCCATAAAGATATGGATGAGCTTATAAAGATACTCAGGGTTGAGGTGCCGAAGGTTTTTGAATCAAAGGAATATGATAAACAGAAAAACCTTATTCTTGAAGAATTTCAAAAGAAACAAAAGGACCTGTTTTCAACTCTTGAAGACGAGGCACAGGCTAAGGGCTTCTCTATAAGAAAGACCGTAAGCGGCCTTCTGATAGTGCCTGTCAAAAAAACAGGCGAGCCCTTAAATGAAGAAGAGTTCGATGCCCTTGATGATAAAACAAAGAAAAAGGTCGAGGAAATCGGCAAGACCCTGCAGGAAAAACTCGATGATGTTGTCAGGACTTTAAGGGAAGGAGACAAGCTTGTTAAAGACCTCCTCAGCAGGCTCGAGAGAGAAGCTGCGCTTTCTGCGGTTGGGCACCTTATAGATGAATTAAAGAGTAAGTATCGCGACCATGAAAAGATAACTGTTTATCTGGAGGACGTGAAGGAAGATATTCTCGCACACCTTGACGATTTTAAGACAACTGAAGAACAGGCGCCGGCCCTGCCGTTTATGAAGGCACAGAAGGCGGAACCGACATTTACAAGATATGCTGTCAATGTCCTTGTGAATAATAAAGAGAGCAAAGGGGCTCCCTGTGTTTTTGAGAGCAATCCTACATACTTCAATCTTTTTGGAAGGATTGAGCACAAGATACAGTACGGTATTGCAATAACAGACTTTTCAATGATTAAGGCGGGCTCATTGCACAGGGCAAACGGCGGCTATATTGTGATAAATGTCCTTGACCTGTTGAGAAACCTTTTTGCCTATGACGCCTTGAAGCGCTCTATAAGGAATAAAGATATAAGGATAGACGACGTGTGGGAGCAGTACAGGCTGGTATCAACAACAACCCTCAAGCCGGAGGCCATCCCGTTGGATATCAAGGTCATACTTGTTGGGGACCCGCGCCTTTATTATATGCTCTATAACCTTGACGAAGAATACAGGGAACTGTTCAAGGTCAAGTCGGACTTTGACAGCAGGATGGACCGGACAGATGAGAATATACATAAGTATGCGTCTTTTGTTGCTGTAAAGTGCAAGGATGACAAACTGCTTCCGTTTGACAGGTCCGGGATTGCAAAGGTTGTTGAATATGGTTCAAGGCTTGCCGATCATCAGGAAAAGCTCTCTTCAAAATTCAGTGAGGTAACCGACCTGATAAATGAAGCACATTACTGGGCATTAAAGGCAAAAAGCAGCGCTGTAAACGCTGAACATGTGGAGAAGGCAATAGATGAAAGGGTGTACAGGAATAACAGAATAGAAGAGCGCCTCCGCGAGATGATTGCAGAGGGGACGCTGATAGTTGAAACATCAGGGGCCAGGGTGGGCCAGATTAACGGGCTTGCTGTCCTGGATCTCGGCGATTACAGTTTCGGAAAACCATCAAGGATAACTGCGAAGACCTGGACAGGAAAGGCAGGGGTTTTAAACATAGAGCGTGAAACAAAGATGAGCGGCAAGATACATGAAAAGGCAATGCTCATATTAACAAACTATTTAGGCAGCACATATGCAACAAAGAAGCCGATAAGCATTTCAGCGTCAATTACATTCGAGCAGCTCTATGATATGGTAGAGGGCGACAGCGCGACATGCGCGGAGTTATATGCATTACTGAGCAGTATTGCCAATGTCCCGATAAAGCAGAACATTGCTATTACCGGCTCAATGGACCAAAACGGAGATGTTCAGCCCATAGGCGGAGTGAATGAAAAGATAGAGGGATTCTTTGAGTTGTGCAGGCTGAGGGGGCTCGACGGAAGCCATGGCGTGGTAATACCCAGGCGGAATGTCAGGCATCTGATGATAAAAAAGAGTGTAGTTGATGCTGTCAAAGAAGGCAAGTTCTCAATCTACCCCATAAACAGGGTTGAGGAAGGGATAGAGATACTTACAGGCATACCTGCCGGAGAGTTAAAGGAAGACGGAACATATCCGGAAGGCACTATCAATTACCTTGTTGTAAAACGCCTTACAGAAATATCAGATGCCCTCAAGGAAAAGAAAGATAAAGAAGAAGAAAAGAACGAAAAAGACAAAGATAAATGAAAAAGGCGTTATGGCTGCTTGAGGCCGGTTTATTTATCATTTTTTCCCTGCCGTTAGCAATATTGCCGTTTAAAGTCTCTATCAAGGCCGGGGAAATGCTCGGCCTTCTGCTTTTTTATATCTGGGGAAGCAGAAGACGCATTGCGATAGAAAATATCGAAAAAACAGCTGTCAGTTTTGTCTCCTCGGCGAATCCGCCTGCGTGCGGACAGCTGTCAGCCATCAGCATAGCAAGAGAAACCTTTAAGAATCTCAGCAGGTCGTTTACCGAGATAGTAAAAATCTATCATGGATTTGGCAAAGGCATAATAGATTCTGTAGAGATTGCCGGAGTCGAAAACTTTAATAAGGCCAGGGCAAAGGGCAAAGGTATTTTGTTTCTGACCGGCCACTGCGGGAACTGGGAACTGCTGGGAACTGCTGTGGCTGCAAATCTTGCAGATATTGCGATAGTGGCGAGGCCTATCAATAACCCCTATATCAATAAATTCATTGTGAACGGAAGGCAGAGATATGGCAACAGCATAATCGCCAAACAGGGGGCCTTAAAGGTCATTATAAAGAGGCTGAGAGAAGGCGGATGTGTCGGGATTCTGATGGACCAGTCTGTTTTGTCTGATGAAGGTTATGTAATAGGTTTTCTCGGAAGGGGCGCCTGGACAACAAAGATGCCTGCGCTTATAGCAAGAAAGACAGGCGCTGCGGTTCTCCCTGTATTCATACACAGGACAGAGAGGGGGCACAGCCTGAAAATATATCCCGAAGTGGAATTATCGAAGATGGATGATAAGGAAAAAGCAGCGCTTGAGGATACAAAGAAGTTTTCGGGTTTTATTGAGGGATATATAAAAGAAAATCCTTCAGAATGGCTCTGGATTCACAGGAGATGGAAGAGGGTGTAAGTATTAATATGTTCCGCTTGCGCGCTTGCTAATTTTTATTCTTCCGCGCTTGCTCACTTCCAGCCTTGCCAGCTTGCCGACTTTCCCGTTTGAACCCTTCCGTTCTCCGTAGCACTGCGAAGGATGAATGAACCCTCGGCCCCTTGAACCCTGTCGTTCTTCTCTTGCTCTTTCCCTCTTGCGTGGGGTAAGATTGAGGGGAAAATTGGAATGAAGCAAATGGGGAAGTTCAAAAGAGCCATTTTGCCTGCAAGATGTGTTAACGTTGACGAATTATAAGATATAATGTACAATGATGTACAGATGATACTTTTTAATGTGAGGATAGACTGATGAAAAATGTAATTTCCATAACAGAAGCAAGGAAGAGGCTTCCGGGCATCATAAAGTCTCTTAAATCTTCTCCTGAAACTGTGTATCAGATTACAGTGCATGATGAAGTGGTTGCTGAGATAAAGACACCGCCTAAAATCAAGCCCGGTGAGGCTGCGGCAAAACTTCTTGAACTCAGAAAACGTCTTGGTTCTAAAAAATATAAGACAAAGCCTGTTTCTGAAAACATCAAGGAATATCTCTACGTTGCTGAGGACAGTAATTGAACCTTCCTCAAAACAAAGCCTTCTGTGATACTTCTTTTTTCTTTGCCTCTCTTAGTCCTGACGACTCTAATTACAGCCGGGCAGGCGAAATCCTTGAATTTTTCAGAGAAAATAAAATCTCGCTTTATACGACATGGGATATAATCAGCGAAACTATAACTCTTCTGAGGTACAGGGCAAGCTACAAACTTTCGGTCGAATTTATTGATGTGGTCAAACCCTCACTGCATATTGTTCATTATAACGATTCCGTGAGAATGGCCGCGGCTGAGATATTTAAAAAACTTTCCAGAGATAAGAGGCTTTCTTTCTGCGATTCTATTTCATACGTCATAATTACTCATATGCTTGAAAACATGCCATGTTTTTCTTTTGACAGCGATTTTAGAAGTCTTGGCTTGACTGTGTACCCTTGAATAATAAATGAGGGACAGCGTAGGTTTTCGATATCATAGGCAAGCGCAGAAGCGCGGAAGAGATTGCGATTGTGAAGGGGAAAAGGTAAAATAGATAAAAGTGAGGGAATAGTGATTAGCAAAAATCTTTTAAAAGAGGCTGTTGGAAGGTTAGTTGATAAATTCCATCCTTATCGGATTATCCTTTTTGGCTCACAGGCGAGGGGCACTGCTGATGATAAAAGCGATATTGATTTGTTGATAATATGTCCTCTGCAGAAAAAACGAAGAGATTTGATGGTAGAAATGGACAGGGCGTTATGGGGGGTAGGTTTTGCAAGAGATATTATTGTCCTAACGCCGAAAGAATTTGAACGAGATAAACATATCCCTGGCACAATAGCAAGACCTGCGTGGAAAGAAGGGAAAGTGCTTTATGAGCGCAAAGAAGCAAGACATTATTAAAAGAGCTAATCAGTGGACTGTCTTTGCTGATGATGATTTAAGGATAGCCCGACATGCCTTTAAGCTCTCAAGTAGTTGCCCGTATAGGATTATAGCCTACCATGCCCAGCAATGTGCTGAAAAATATTTGAAGGCATTTTTGGTTTATAAAAATGTTGACTTCCCTTATACCCATAAACTTTCCCGTCTTTTGGAGTTATGCCTGCCTTATGGCAGCTGGGTAGAAAAATTGAGGGCTGCCGAGGAATTAACTCCATATGCTGTAACAGCTCGTTATCCTGAACAAAGAGAAAAAGTAAGCAAAAAAGATGCTCTAAGGACAATAGAAATAGCATCCCTTGTTAAAAAGACGATGAGAAAAATATTTAAACAAGAAGGCTTACACCTATAGGAGGGCATTCATCTCCCTTGTCGACCAAATCCTCGGCGCCAAAAAGAAAGACCCCAATGCTGACACCTCCGCCCTCGAAAAGCAGATAGACGAAAAGGCATACAGGCGCTGCCCCTACAAGTCCTCACGCCGGAAGAGATTGCGGTTGTGGAGGGGGAGAAATGATAATGTAGCGGCTTATTTAAACTTTTACTAATTCTTTCCCTGCCTCATAAGCATCCTTGAGCGCTGTCGGATGTTTGAGTATCGCGCCTTTTGCATCAATACCTGTAAAGCTTAATGTCTTATGTTCAGGGACGCTTATGGTCCTGAAGAATGCCTTTGCAGTTGCGTCCGAACACTCAGTCCCCAGCTCTTTTTTCATCCCGCCTGCAAGCAGCAAAAGCCCTTTTCTTCCGTATTTGCCTTCGGGAATTGGTTTTTTTAGCAGATATTTTTCGCACCAGAATGCCTGGCACCTGTCTATCATTATCTTTGTCTGGGCGCTGAGGCCGAAGAAAAAAATCGGCGAGGCAAGGATAATCCTGTCAGCAGTTCTTATGGCATCATATATCTGCACCATTTCATCTTCGGTGGTACAGATGCCTGTTTCATCGCATCCGCCGCAGTTCTGGCAGGGTGAGATTTTCATAAGGTTGAGATTAAAGGTTTGGACTGTAGACCTTGAATCCTCTATCCCTTTTATGGCTTCTCTGAGAAGAAGCTCGGTATTGCCGTCTTTTCGCGGGCTCCCTAAAAATGCAATTATATTCATAGCACCCCTTATTCCTCAGTAACGCTGATTGCCTGAACAGGGCATATATCAACTGCTTCCTCGCATTTGCATGTATTACATTTATCAGGGCCTATGACATAGGCCTTGTCATCTCTAAGCTGAAAGACTTCAGGACAGACCTCAGTACAAGCGCCGCAGCCTACGCATGCGTCCCAGTCAATTGCCGGTTTCAACACGAAAAACACCTCCTTACTGAATGAAAGATTGAGTTTTATTATAGCAGTTTTTTCTTTTAAGAATATATTTTCTGCATTAATCTTTCCATTCTTTCTGAACTTCATAGCACCCATGGAGTTTGAATGCCTTCCTTGCATTTTCTATTTGTTCTCCGACAAGCCCTTCAACCGAATAATCGCCCAAACCTTCTCTCTGCATATAAACCATGTACCCTATCTGTTCAGGTTCAAGCCCCATAACCCTCGCGCCAATGCCGTCAGCCTTTAAAGCATCCGATGATGCAATGGCCACCCCGAGTTCCACGCTGTTGCCGTCAATAGGCCCGTCCCCTTCCATGCCGACCATCCCATCAATAACAACAAGGTCGGGCCAGACAAGCTTTGAAAAAGAAAGGATGTTATAGTGAATTACCTTTACGGCCTTTATATATGTCCTGAAGTGCCGGAACAGGTAATTTACAAGCCAGTTGGGGAGGCTGCGCCTCATATAGGAAATAGTTCCTTTGGGAAGCTTGTCAAAAAAGGTTTCAGGCGCATCAACCTCTATCCCTCCCTTCATTCCATGGATTGTGGACATGTCCTCCTGTTTGACAAAGCCTGCCATATTTTTTATCCCTAATGTTGCAATTGCGAAGTTATGGGTTTTGGGAGGAGCTACGGAAATTTTATAATCAAAGTCCCTGCTTCTTTTTGCTATGCGGAGATGAGTAACTCCGACAGCGGTTTTAATAGGAACCCTGATGTATTCATCACAACTGTCGAAACTTTCAAGCCTTATATTCGGATATTTTTTTTCAAGAGTGTCATAGTGAAAATATCTGAATACGTCTTCGGTACGCATCCTGCGGTAGTATGCGCTTCCGCTGCTTTCTCCAACAGTTATATTTTTCCCTGGGAAATGTACCTGCAAAAATTCAATAACCCCTTCAACTGCCTCAACATGTGTGTTGGCAATCTGTTTTTTAATATCTGTCAGGTTGGGTTTTATCAGGATATTTTTTGCAGATGCAATATCAGTTAAATCAGGGGCTATCAATTCCAGCGCCTTAATAATATTCTGTTTTCTGTTAACCCCTTTTACCAGTGAAACTTTCCTGATAGTTTTCATATGATTACCTGCAGGCATATGTCAGGTAAGATGACGTGAAATGCAGGAGGCCTACCTGGATTTTTTGGTGTACTGGATGCTGATTTCATATGAAACGCTTGCGTGTTCAGGAGAAGGGGGACTGGTTTTTCCTTTGCAGATTAACTTGCCCTTTCCTGATTTCTTGCGGTTTTTAACCATGTCTGAAATAGCCGGAGTTAAATCAAAGCCCCCGTTAACGCAATCTTTAATCATGCATTCCATATTGAAATAGGCATAACTGGAAGGGAGGATATTAATGGTGCGCTCCATAAGAACCGGATTTGCTACTTTCTGGTAGTATGTCATATTAATTATAATTGATGAAACTTTAGGGAAGCGCTCTGAAACCAGGCCGGCATTAAGCCTGTTTTTTTTGACAAGTTCCATCCTCGCGATATAATCTTGCCTGTGTGCCATTTTGTTTGCCTCCTTACTTAAAAACTGGAGCGTTAGCTCTGCTCAACAAAAAAGCCACAAAGATAAAAGTCTTTGCGGCCCTTGAATGTACAAAAACTTCTGCAACTCAAAAACAGTATGACATACCGCCTGACAGAAAGTCAAGCAATAGTGTTCTGTTCTAAAAAATTAAATCCGGCATCCTGTATGGGCTGTTTTTTACCATTGGCCCAGCGTTCCTTTTATCCTTTCAAGTTCAACAGTAGCTTTTGCGTAATCAACCTCAGCCCTTTTTTCAGAGGATAGAGCCTTTGCATATTCCTCCTGAAATTTAAGCACATCGTTCAGGGTTGCCATGCCAACCTTGAACCTGCCTTTCTCGGCTTCAAATCTTTTTTCTGCTGCTGTCCGTGTCTTCTTTGTTGCGCTGATTGTCTCTGACGCAAGCTGAACCGTCCTCCATGTTTCTCTTACCTCAGCCGTGATTTTCTGTTCCAGTATCTTCAGGGTGATGCCTGATTTTTCCTCATCGTGCATTGCCTTCAGATAGTTTCCTTCTGCGGCGCTGTTGCCTATGGGTATTCTGAGAGAGAGCCCGAACTGCCATGAATAGTAATCCCGGGAGCCCAGCCTGTCAAGGGTATTATCATAGGCCCCGTTAAGCCCGTTCAGGCCGGCAGAGCCGATTAAGTTAAGGTCAGGATATTTTTGGTTGTCAAAGTATTTTCTGAGTATCTCTTTATTTTTATATTCAATGGAAGCCTGCTTGTAGTCTTTCCTGTTATTAAAGGCTGTATCTGTTGCCTTCTCAACAGGCTGAATATCTGTTGGTATGGGTGTTTTTTCTATCGGGATAAGCTCGGCCTGCCAGTCCTTCATATTCATTACGACCCTCAGCCTGTCTGCCATATCAAATACCAGCTTCTTTGCCTTAAGCAGGGACTCTTCCCTTAATGAAGCCTCGGCCTCAGCCTTGAAAATTTCGACGGGTGCAAGTAAGCCCGCGTCTATTTTTGCCTTTGCCTCAGCTAAAAGATTTTGTGCAAGTTTAAGCGAAAGTTCAGCGACCTCGAAATCGTATCTTGCAAACGCAAGGTCCCAGTATGCCCTGGCTGTATCGGCTATAATACCGATTGATTTATCATCAAGGCTTAGCCTGGAAGCTTCATAATTATTTTTTGCTACATTAAGATTGCTTTCCTGAACCTCTTTGCCTATGCCTTTAAGCAACGGCTGCGTCATTGTCAGCACCAGCGCAGAGGTATAATACGGGTTGGTTGTCAGATAGGGCGAGTTGCTTTTCGAGCGTTCATTGGCCCACTTGAGTTCGTATGTTGTTCCTGTGTTTACTTTGCCGCCAAGGCTGATATCGCCATTTGCTGTTCTTTCTTCTGTGCCTGTAAGAAGGGAAGGTGAACTAGATTTTTTGTAAGACTCGGTTGCCTTAAGGTCTATGTTGGGGTCAAATTCACCCTTTCTGAACTTTATGTCTGCCTCAGCTATCTTTGGATTTATGCGTTCCCCTGCCAGAGACAGGTTTTCCCTGAGTGACATGTTGATTGCCTCGCTGAGGGTAAGTTCAAGTTTTTCAGCGGCAAAGGTGTTAGCAGGGAACAAAAATATACAGATAAGAAGCGCTAAATGATGAACAGAAATCAACTTTTTAAATTTTAACCTATAGTTTGTAATTTGAAACATTTTTTACCTCAATTTTTGTAAATTATATCAATTTTTAAAGTTTATTTTTGCATTATTCTTACATCCACCGTCATCCCGGGTTTGAAAGAGTTTTTCCCTTTAAGTTTTATTTTCGCCTGAATTATCTTCATATCGGTATTTTTGGCGGGATTGTTAGGTCTTATCTTTCTTGCGCCGATATAATCGGATATCTCGGCAACTTTACCTTCAAAGACCGTTCCCGGATATGCGTCTGATTTTACTTCCACAGGGCATCCGATATTGATTTTGGCCGCATCCGTCTCATCTACTTCCGCGTTTATCCATGCATTTTCCAGGTCGGCAATTGCGACCAGAGACGTGTTCATCTCCTTGCTTATCATCTCTCCCTTGTGCAGATACCTGCGGATAACTTTTCCTGATATGGGAGCAGTTATCGTGGTTTTTTCCAGAAGTTTTTCGAAATATTCAACAGCAGCCTCCGCGCGCTTTACTATATCTTCGTTAAGTTTTAATGTCTCCTGTTTTGGTCCTTTTTCAAGAAGCCTTTTTTCTTCATCGGCCTCTTTTACCCTTGCCTCAGCAACTTTTAATATCCTTTCTTTTTCATCCAGCACGGACTTTGGAACAAAGCCTTTTTTAAAGAGGTTCTCATGTCTTTTAAATTCTTTTTCCGCCGTCTCTTTGTCTGCGATAGCGGCTTCAAGGGCAGCCCCTGCCTTTTTAATCTCCTCTTCCCTTGCGCCTGATGCGACATCTTTAAGCCTTGACTTTGCCACGGACAATTCGGCATTTGCCTCTTTCAATTTTGCCTGAATATCTTTATTTTCAAGTCTTGCGATTAAAGCGCCTTTTTTAATGCTGTCTCCTTCCTTTACAAAAAAATCCGCTATCTTTCCATCCAATTCGCTTCCAACTTCAACTTCAAAGCCGGGCATTACTTCTACTTTCCCTTCAGCAGCCACATATCGTGCAGATGTAACCGCCTGTATGTCCTCTTTTTTCGGTTCGGACTCACTTTTTTTTGAAAATGCGATATGGCCGGTGATTGCAACAAGGAATAAGATGCCTATTACTATAATTACATTTTTCATGAATTTATCTCCTGTATCTTAATTTTCATTTTTAATCTTTCCATCTTCCAGAAAAACAACTCTGTGTGCCAATGTCTCTGCCTTCGGGTCATGACTTACGATGACTATGGCCTTTCCGAATTCCTCGGATAATCTTCTCAAAAGTCTCAAAACTTCCAATCCTGTTTTTGAGTCAAGGTTTGCCGTTGGTTCATCGGCAAGGATAACGGGAGGGTCTCCGGCCAGGGCCCTTGCAAATGCAACCCTCTGTTTCTGTCCCCCACTCATATCTGCAGGATAGAAATCAGCCCTGTGCGCGAGGCCTACCTTATCTAAAAGTTTCAGGGCCTCGGACCTTATTGTTTTTCTATCATGATTTTTGAGCCTCAGTACAAGCTCTACGTTATCAATTGCTTTGAGTGATGGGAAAAGATTAAAGGACTGAAACACAAAACCAAAAAATTTTTTTCTAATATCCGGCAAAACATCTTCCCTAAGCTTGCTTACTGTCTGCCTGTCTACTGCCACCTCACCGCCTGTGGGATGCAACATACATCCCATCATGGACAGAAGAGTTGTCTTTCCTGAGCCTGATGGTCCCATGATAAGCAATAACTCATGTCTTTTAACGGATAGAGATACCGAATCAACAGCGACTACCCTGTTGTCGCCTTTGCCGTAAATCTTGCTTACATTATTAACTGAAAGTATTTGATCCATAATATCTCATGACTTAAAGACCATGACCGGGTCTAATGTCCTTACCTTTCTTACTGAGAAATATGCGGAAAGAAAACATATGGAAAGAATTATTAGAAACAGGATAAAGAATAAAACGGGGTTCAGATACAGACTCACCCCTGCTTTTTCGATGCCGTTCTTCATGAGAAGAATTAAGACGGCGCCGACTGCAAAACCAAAAACGGCACTGATGCCGACCTGACTGAAAATCACTCGATAGATATCGGTATTCCTTGCGCCCAGGGCCTTAAGAGTGCCGAATTCTCTTAGGTGCTCCATTGTATTTGCATAGATAGTTTGGCCTACTATAGCGCCGCCGACAATGAGTCCCAATATGGCAGTAAGAAAATAACCCATTCCTATTCCTGTCTGTACCGTCCAATACATCACAGTCTTGGAGATAAACCCATTTCTGGTGAACACGTCGTTATCCTTCATAGTTGCCTTCAGTGTTGCTACAACTTCTTCTGTTTTTCTCTTGTCTTTAACCTTGGCGACTATATAAGATGTCTGATTTGCCAGAACCCATCCTTTGTGAAAATTACGGGTTTGATTATAAGCCATAAAAATTACGGGGGCGGTGGTGAAACTTTTTATTCCTTCTGATAGACCGACAAGTTTAAATCTGTTTTCGTTCAACTCCCAGACAGTGCCTGCTTCTAATTTCCCCAGCCTCTGCTCTGCTGTTTTGTCTGCAATCAGGTATCGGCCGCCTTTTACATCTGATGCATTCCCTGTGCGCATAAACCAGGGTGCTCCTATGCCGGTGTCGGGGTTGAATCCTATTATCTGGACCTGCTCCTGTCCTCCGTCTGCAAGCTTAAGAAAGCCCCATGTAAGAATAATTTTGTCTGCCCATAGAATATCGGGAATGGAGTTGACCTTGTTAATCCTTTCTTCCGGAAAAGGGTTTGCAAAATCAAAGTTCTGGATATTTTTGGAAGTTATCCATATGTCCGCGCCCGTATGCCTGATAACCGACGTCGCGTTTCCCATCATGCCGAGATACATTGATACCTGCGTGAGAGTAAGTACAGTTGAGAATATTATTCCTGTAAGGGTTATGATGAGCCTGCCTTTTTCATGGAAGAGTGTTTTTAATGCAAGCCAGAGCATTATGATCTTTCCTTCAGTCCATTTACTATGATGTCAGTGCCTTCTTTTAATATCTTTTCCAGTTCTAAGCCTATAACCTCATCACGGCATATCGGATCTTGCTCATGACTCATAATTGTTCCGTTGATCATGGCCCAGAGGATAGTTGCAGCAGCCCAGGGGTCGACCTTTCTAAATATGCCGGTTTCAATGCCGCGTTTAATCACGTCGCTTACAACCTGAAGACAAGCCTTTCCGACTCCAATTGAGGCATCAAGCAATTCATGTGAGACACGCGCCCGCACATCAGGATGACTGCTCAGAAATATAATTCTAAAGTACTCTTTATTCTTTCTGTAAAAGTTAAAGTAGATCTCTCCCAGTTTTTCTACAAGCCGGTCGCTCGGCATGCGAAGACTATGTATCTTTTCCATCTCTTGTTTTAAAAGGCTCAAACCTTTTAACATAAGAGAAACGTATATCTCTTCCTTGCTTTTGAAGTAGAGATAAATGGTTCCCTTTGCCAGGCCGCAGCTATCCGCAATTTCATCCACAGTCGCATTCATGAAGCCTTTTGCAAAGAAAACCTTGCGGGCGGCCTTTAGAATGGCTTCTTTTCTTGTCAGGCGCTCACGGTCTCTTCTTTCTGCCTTTATATTATGACTCTTATTCATATTATGACTATTAGTCATTTTACTGCGGCGGAAAATCTATGTCAAGCAAAAAACGATTTGTACGGAAATATTTTTATTTGGAGGACGGGATATGATAAATCAGAGGCTGGAATTATTTCGATTTTAAAGTCAGATAACCGGAAGCTATTATCAGCATGCCCCCTATTATGGAGCTGCTGCCCGGAATCTCACGCATGAATATCATGCTTAAAATTATAGCACTAACCGGCTCAAGATAACCAAGGACAGCAGTTTTGTTGGCAGTCACATATTTAAGCCCCTTGAAATAAAGCAAAGGAGCTATTGTTGAATGGACTATCCCCATAACAAGAAAAGTTCCAAGGGCATTGAAGGGGAATTCCCTGACAAAGGGCGCAAGCAGCAGTATTATGACGATGTTTGAAAAGAAGGCAAGCACGAGCGGGTGAAAGTCCTGTGAATAGATTCTGATGACGATGATTATAGCTGCGTATGTAAACCCGGATATGATTCCTGCAATTATTCCTGCGGTATGGCCTTCCTTAAATGAGAACCCGTTGAGCATAATCCAGAGGCCTGCGGAGGCTATTATAATTATAATAATAAGCCTCTTTGTTATCTTTTCTTTCAGGAAAACAGGCGCTAAAAAAGCAACGATTACAGGCGCAGTATAGTGGGTGAGGACTGCATTGGCTATGGAGGTATATTTATATGCGTAGTAAAAAGTGAATGTGTTAAAAAGCCCTATGACTCCGAGTATCATGGGATATTTAAGCCTTTTTATCTCCGGGATTTCTTTTCGGTAATTCTTGTGCGACAGGATTATTCCCTGAACAATCAGTGCCACTATAACTGAGTAAAAAATCAGGATATGTACTGCAACCCCTGAGAGCCTTATTACTATCCCCAGAGAGCTCCAGAGGAATATGGCAAGCAGGATATAAAGAGAAGCCATTGCCTGTGTCATTCCAGGGGACTATCCTTTGTTTTTTTTAAAACTTTTGCCCTGAGGTTTGAATACGGAGCTATTTTTATGAGCTTTTTCAGGTTGTGCATAATTTGTCGGTAAATTTTAACATAAAAAAGGTTGTTTGTTTTCGGATATGCCGGATGAATAAGAGGCTTTTAAAAAGAAATTGTCAGCAGTGTCTTTCTCTTTCAGCGGATACGATTGCGTTGCACTTATAGCATTTCCACATTTCTATGGGGATAAATTCTGAGGGATGAAAGCAGAGAGAATTTTTTGTCAGGATTTTTTCGTGCTCTTCAATTGAAATATTATTGGGAATAAAGGAGGATGGATCTTGTCTTTTTTGGTGGCTGCAGAACCGATATTCCGAGACTTGCTCTCCCAGAAAGTGATTCTGCATAGTATGTTTTTGTATCGAGCCGGTATATTTGCAGCTGTCAAATCCCCTGCATGGCTGTCCCGAATGTTTTTCTCCTTCTGCGAGATTGTTTTTTTTAAAGAACAGCTGTATCTTTCTTTTCTGCCTGCGCCAGATAAATCTGCCTGTCATAAATAAGACTACAGCGATAAATAAAAAGACAATTATTATAACGGCCAGTTTAAACAATTTACTGTTAGTAAAGCTCAAAACGGTTTCCTTGATTTTTTGCGTATCTTTTAATGTGTCAATTGCTCCGGCTATCAGGTCGCCGGTTTTTTTCTCCAGAGGAACGTTTTCAGGTGTTTTTTGCACCGTGCTTTCTGGGAGTTTTTCTTTTTCTACGACTTCAATTTTCTGGTTATCCGGGACAGAATTAGGGGTGTCTGTATAAGTTACAGTGCCATTTTTATCCGTGTACTTATAAATATCAGACGAGGCATTCTGTAATAATATCAGAGGCAGCAGCGCCGTTAATGTGACAGCTAAGATATAATTTTTTTTCATATTGTCTTGATAAATTCCTGCTTTTTTAGAATTTTACTAAAACGTGAACCATATGTCAAAGAAAAATTGAAGGGTGTCAAGCCAAAATAGAAGGACAAATTATCACTATTGCCTCATATCTTGTCAATTAAATTTTGCAGGAGTAATGAAAAATGATATACTTAGGTAAATATTGGAGGTTAGGATTTGCTAAAACTTCGTGACGGCATAGTTGAGCTTTACAGGAAGGTTGCCACCTCGCTTCCGCCTGATGTTGAGGATGCGCTTAAGGCAGCGTATGCGATCGAGAAGAAAGGCTCGAATGCAAAGCAGGCCTTGCAGGTAATATTGGAAAATATCCGTCTTGCAAGGGAGACAGCAAGGCCATTGTGCCAGGATACAGGCGTTCCTGTATTTTATGTAAAAACTCCTGTAGGGCTCAGCCAGCTTGAACTTGAAAATACGATAATAGAGGCCACACGCATCGCGACTGAAAAGATTCCATTGAGGCCTAATGCCGTTGATATTATCACAGATAAAAATTCAGGGGATAATACGGGATTAGGGTTCCCCGTGATTTATATCAGCGATACCCTGAGCAGCACCCTTACAATAGACCTGATGCTTAAAGGTTCAGGCTGTGAAAACATGGGACAGACATATAAGCTCCCCCTAGAGGAACTTAAGGCGAACAGAGACCTTGACGGTGTAAGGAAATGCGTTCTCGATACAGTCTATAAGGCACAGGGCAAGGGCTGCCCGCCGTATACACTGGGAGTCGGTATTGGCGCATCAAAGGACCAGGTTACAAAACTTGCAAAGGAGCAGCTTATGAGAAGGCTTCCTGATGTAAATGAGTCCGAGGTCCTCTTCAAGCTTGAAAAGAAACTTTTGCATGAAATCAACAGCCTCGGTATAGGCCCATTGGGATTTGGGGGAAAAACAACTGCCCTTGGTGTAAAGATAGGCGTAAACCACAGGCATCCTGCATCTTATTTTGTGGATATATCAGTTTCATGCTGGGCTAACAGAAGGGGAAGGCTGATATGGTGAAAAAAGCCGGGAGCAGAGAGCAGAGGGCAGAGGGCAGAGTAATAAATCTGCCTTTAACAAAAAAGGATGCCATGAAGCTCAGGGCCGGGGATGTGGTTTTGATAAATGGTTTGATTGTGACAGGAAGGGATAAGGCGCACAAGTTTCTTTTTAACGGGAAAAATCAGAAAAAAGACATGCCGTTTAATCTTGACGGAGCGGTGCTGTACCATTGCGGGCCTATCATAAAAAAAGGCGAGGGTGAATACAAGGTTATAGCAGCAGGGCCGACAACAAGCATCCGCGTAGAGATGTATGAGCATAAGATAATATCCGACTACGGGCTCAGGGGCATTATGGGCAAGGGCGGAATGGGAGAGCGTACACTCAGGGCGATGAAGGCAAAGGGCTGTGTATATTTCCATGCAATAGGAGGCGCTGCCGCATATCTGGCGGACAGGATTAAGAGGGTTGTTAATGTATGGAAACTTGAAGAATTCGGAATGACAGAGGCAATGTGGCTTCTTGAAGTTGAGAATTTCCCTGCGATAGTGACAATGGATGCGCATGGAAAGAGCCTGCATAAAGAGATAGAAAAAGGTTCATTAGGTAATCTTAAAAAACTCATATAAAAGGTTAGAGAGGAATCTGAGAATAAAGAAAAAAAGTTTCTGATGTAATGGCTGAAAGGGTTTAGATATTTTTTATGGAAGTGAGATGACAAAGAAAGGGCATTTAGTTGCAATATTAACGTTATTCATTGTCGTATTGATTGTGTTTTCTGCCTCTGATGGGGGTTCAGTGGGAGATGAGGTCAAGAGACCATCGGCATGTCTCTACTATGCATCTGATAACAAGGTTTATAAACTATGTTTCCCTGCCCAAGTATCTACTCTTATTTATGCCATCCCCAAGCATGCCTTGCCCAAAGAAATGTCCTCGATAAAAATTCGTTCTGGAAAAATGGTATGGATGCCCGGGGAAAAGACTTTAACTGTATTTGGGATTCCGGCGTATGTAGAAGGCGATCTTTATACATGGGATGGCACCAACATGCACCGGATTAAGCTTGAAAAATATCAAACTGCAACAAGCGTTGGAGGTGTAACCGGCGCTAATAAGGAAGCAGAACTTTTCTTTTCCGATATCTACATTAACAATTTCCTGATTTCACCTGATGGCGAGCAGATCGCATGGAATATTAATCGACTAACAAAGGTAATTGATGATGTCAATGGAGGCACTTCGTTTGTTTCGCATGACGTTAAAGTTGCCTCGCTCGCTGGTCAAAACAAAAAGAATGTTTTAAAAGAGCAATTTACAGCAGGTTCTTTTTTTGCGGATCATTTCGAAAACAGGCAGTTGCTATACTGGTCTGAAAGTAATCCCGACCGAATCTTTCTAAATACATATTTTGATAGTCAGCTTGAGTATGGCTCAAAACATCTTTATGCGCTCGATTTGAAAAATAAACGCATAAACCTTATAAATAAAAAAATTGAGAAGGTGATCGGATTTTCATCCGATGAGCGAATGATCGCATCGACAACATGTTGCGAAGGAGACACAGACTACCCTTATATTGGTGTCACAATAACCGATCTGTCATCCGGTAAATCGAGAATTATTGATGACAGGTCATATGGTAACGATAATGCCATTTTTTCTCCATCGGACGATTTAATTGCAATAACTTCAAATGGGATAACAATTAGAAAAGTTGATACAGGTGAAGAGATAACAAAAATAAACAAAGCCCATTTAATTGGATGGATAGACAATGATCATTTATTGATAGGAAGAAAGTTTAAAAATATGAAAGGTAAAGACTTTAAATATGGAGAGTTATTTATCTATGATCTGAAATCAGCCAAAGAAGAAATGTTATCGCTTAAGAATGTCATTATTATTAGCATGGAGACCTATTAAAGCAACAAACAATTGTTAACCTATGACGAGGAATATATGAATATCTTTATTGCAGGTGCATCAGGTTTTGTCGGAGGGCATCTTATTGATGCTCTTTTAAAAGATGAAAATAAGCTCAGATGTCTTGCCCGCTCTGAAAGAACTCAAAAGCTTCTAGAAGAGAAGGGCGTTGAGGTTGTTTCAGGCGATATAACAGAACCTGAGACACTCGCAGGCGCATTAAATGGCATTGATTTTGTTATCCATCTTGTCGGCATAATGGAAGAAAAAGGCACTGTTACATTTGAGAAAGTTCATGTTGAAGGCACAAAAAATCTTGTTGCGGAAGCAAAAAGGGCAGGGGTAAAACATTTTTTCTATCAGTCTGCATTGGGAGCTGATAAGAGTTCCTGGTCAGGATATCTCAGGACAAAGGCTGAGGCAGAAGAGATAGTAAAGGCCTCAGGAATTCCATATACAATTTTCAGGCCGTCATTGATAATCGGGCCATGGGACGGTTTCACAAAGAAACTGAGCGATATTATAAAAATGTCCCCGGTAATCCCCGTGCCCGGTGACGGGAAATCAAAATTCCAACCTGTTTATATAAATGACTGGGTTAAATGTATGCTGAAAGTTATTGCATCTCCGGAATCATTCAGAGGGGCTTTTGATATAGGGGGCCTCCAGCAACTTACATATAATGAAATTGTAAGAACTCTCGCAGATGCCATGAAAGTAAAAAAGGCTATTGTGCATATGCCAATGGGACTAATGAAGTTCGGCGCCCTGTTAGCAGAAAAAACAATTTCTCTCCTGCCAGTGACATCAGACCAGCTCAGGCTTCTTGAGGCCGACAATATATGTGATGTAAACTCTGTTGAGAAAAGCTTTGGGTTTAAGCCAATGAAATATAGGAAAGCATTGGAGGCATTTATCAGTTACTAAGGAGTTCATAAGTAAGGTATCATTCCCGCTTGTCGGGAATCCTTCTGAAGAAAGACTCCGGACAAGCCGGAGTGACAAATTAGGTTCTCATGCTTATGTACTTATTAGTAAATAATGCTTTGTCGCCTGTCTGAAATTTGACGCTTTATCTAAGATTTGACTCCATTTGACTGAAAATAAATTACAGGCCCTTTGTTTTTCCTAAGATTTCAACAGAGGTATGAATATTGCTACCTAAAATTATAGATATTACTAAGGAGTTCATAAGTAAGCCTACACAATTTGTCATTCCCGCAAGTGAAGCGCGTCGGGAATCCTTCTGAAAGATTCCGGACAAGCCGGAATGACAGAATAGGCGAAAATGTCGCCTTACTTATGGTCTTATTATTAAGTATCTGAGGGGGATTCTTTTTTGTTTTCTATAAACCAGCAGCTTAGAAAGCGAGGGGATTTATGGAACAGGTCAAAAATTTATCCGAGGCAATAATTCTTCAGTGTCTTGAAGACCTCTACAGCAAGGAACACAGGATGGAGGCGCTTGCATTTTTTAATGGAGAGGGTTTTGGTATTTGTGCATCTGTGATAGGACTAAACTATAAAGAAAGCCGGAAGATTTTTGATATTGTGAAAATGAGCAGGCCGGTGAAACAGTTTGTGCCTCCTGTACAAATTAAAGACAGGATTAAACATGATATCCCGGCAGTAAGTCATAGAGTGTTTCCCCGGAACTTCAGGCACGAAACCGTGTGCTATCCATAGCGTTGCTGAACCCGCAAGGCAATCACTGAAGACAGAAGATATCTGAAGCCCTGGCTTTTTCAGGCGGGGCAATTCTTCGTTTGACATCGGATATCCTTTTTGTCTACACTCTTTCCATGAAAAAAGTTGTCATTTTTTATATGATTCTTTTATTTCCACTATGCGCTTATGCGCATCCAGGCAAGACAGATTATCGGGGCGGGCATAAGTGCCGGAAAAATTGCAGTGAATGGGAATTGAGATACGGAGAATATCACCTGCACGACAAGGATTGGAAACCCATAAGGCTTGATGAAAAAGGCCTTCCTATAAAAACTGTTCAGACGGAACCGATGCCTTCCATGAAATCTCCTGAACAGGATGTGTATACGGAGCATACTGAACAAACACAGACTACGTCATCTGCCGAAGAGAGAATTCATGTAACTCCGGAAACTGATAAAAAGGTCATTACTGAATATAACCGCATAGTAACAGTTTATGAGGAAGGAATACTGCCGTTAAATGTTATTTTCTTGCTTATGCTGGTTCTTGCGCTGCTGATTATACTGATATGCATAAGAAGAAAAGGAAAGAGGGATTGAAGCTTGCAAATAGGCTCTTTTTTAAAGTAATATTGAAACGAGGAGAATTTTATGCAGACTATAATTAAAAATATTATCCAGAAAAATAGTTCAAAGATTATGATGGTCGTGCTTGACGGCCTTGGAGGGCTTCCGGTTCGCGGCAAAACCGAACTTGAGGTCGCTGACATACCGAATATGGATATGCTTGCCCAGAATTCAGCATGTGGTCTGCATCTTCCTGTGGCTGCCGGCATAACCCCGGGAAGCGGCCCAGGACATTTGGCGCTCTTTGGTTACGACCCTGTAGAATGGCAGATAGGAAGGGGAGTTCTTGAGGCGCTGGGGCTGGGAATAGAATTGAAGAAAACAGATGTGGCTTTCAGGTGCAACTACGCAACAATTGAAAAAGGAGTTGTTACAGACAGGCGTGCCGGAAGAATCCCAACCGATAAGAGCAGAAAGATTACAGAGAACCTGCAGGAGAAGATAAAAAATATAGGGGATGTTAAGGTAATATTTGCACCTGGCATGGAACACAGGTTTGCCGTGGTTTTGAGGTTCCCGGAGCCTCTCGAAAAAGGCTCGGCAGATATCAAAGATACGGACCCTCAGAAAGAAGGCAAGCCCCCGCTCGATGTTATTTCTCAGACTCCACAGGCAGAAAGAGTTGCAAAGGTTGTTGAAAAACTTATGAAGGCTGTACTGGATATTATCAAAAAACAGGCTAAGGCAAATTTTATTCTGCTCAGGGGATTTTCCCAGGTTCCTGATATCCCCCGGTTTGAGGATTTATACGGGCTTAAGGCATTGGCGATTGCCACTTATCCTATGTACAGGGGGCTTGCAAGCCTCATTGGCATGGATGCTCCGTCAATAGCAGGTGACATAAAAGAAGAGATAGATTTTCTTAAACAGAATTATAAAAAATACGATTTCTTTTTTGTGCATGTAAAAAAGATAGACTCATACGGTGAGGATGGCAACTTTGAAGGAAAAGCGGCGCAGATCGAAAAATTTGACCGTGACCTGGCACGAATCCTCACGCTTGAGCCTGACGTTTTGATTATTACGGGAGACCATTCAACCCCGTCTTTGCTTAAAGGCCACAGCTGGCATCCTGTGCCGGTGCTTCTTAACTCTCCCTATGTCTTTGGGGGGCTCTGCAAGTCTTTTTCAGAGAGGGAATGCACCAGAGGAGAACTCGGAATATTTCCAACAGTTAACCTCATGCCTTTAGCACTTGCAAATGCGTTAAGACTCAAAAAGTTCGGTGCGTAACTCAGCTATAAGCTTTCAGCCATCAGCTATCAGCCTGATTGATACCCACTGCCATCTTGAAATGGATGCCTTTGACCCTGACAGGGAAAATGTCATACAAAGGGCAAAGGACGCAGGCATAGAAGCTCTTATTACAGTCGGCTCTGATTTAAAAGGCAGTATCGGCAGCCTTGAACTTTCCAGAAAATACGATTTTATCTATTCTTCAATAGGCATTCATCCCCATGACGCAAAGGACTTTACGGAGGAGACTTATAATAAAATAAAAAATTGGGCAACGGAATATAAGATAAAGGGACCAAGGGGGCAAGGGGCCAAGGGGCCAAACGAAAAAAACGGGTTAAACAGTTTAAACCGTTTGAACGGTTATCATCCCCTCGAACCCTTTCTTCCAAAGGTTGTTGCTATAGGTGAGACAGGCCTTGATTATCATTATGATAATTCACCACAGGAAATTCAGAGAGAGGTCTTCAGGAAACAGCTTGAACTTGCCGGAGAACTTGGCCTTCCGGTAATAATACACAGCAGGGAATCAAAAAAGGACACGCTTGAAATACTCAAAGAGTCGGGTATAAACAGGGGCGTCATGCACTGTTTCTCCGGTGACATGGATATGGCAGAAAGAGTTATGGAAATGGGATTATATATATCCATAGCAGGGCCGGTCACATTTAAAAATGCAAAAATTTTGGGAGGGATTGCAAAGACAATTCCCGATGATTATCTTATGATAGAAACAGATGCGCCATATCTTACCCCTGAGCCGTTAAGGGGCAAAAGGAATGAGCCTGCCTTTGTGAAGCACACGGCTGAAAAAATAGCAGAGTTGAGAGGGATAAGTTTTGAGGATATTGCAAGGATTACAACCCTCAATGCAAAACGGCTCTTCAGGATAGGCGGGTTTCCCCGTGAAGGTGAAATAACTTATAAGATAAGGGATAGCCTTTATCTCAATATAACCAACCGGTGTACAAACAGATGTTCATTCTGTGTGAGATTCCATAGTGACTATGTAAAGGGCCATAACCTCAGGCTTTCTGATGAACCAACAGAAGAAGAGCTTAAAGCTGCAATAGGCGACCCTTCTGAATATCGTGAGGTTGTGTTCTGCGGATATGGCGAACCTCTTTTGAGGCTTGATATAGTAAAGGGTCTTTCCATCTGGATAAAAGAAAGGGGAGGGAAGGTACGAATTAATACAAATGGACACGGGAATCTTATTCACCGCCGGAATGTGCTTCCTGAACTGAAAGGGATGGTGGATAGTATCTCAGTCAGTCTTGATGCCCACGATGAGGAGACGTATAACCGGATTTGTGCCCCGGCTTTTAAAAATGCATTTCATGAGATTATCTTATTTATGAGAGAGGCAAAGAAATATATACCGGACATTCAGGCCACTGTTGTTGAGATGGCCGGCGTAGATATAGAAAGGTGCAGGAAAATAACGGATGAATTAGGAATAAAGCTCAGAGTAAGAAAGCTGGATGTTGTCGGTTAATCCACTTCTGAAATGCTTCTACTACGGTTGGATCAAACTGCCTGTCTGCCAATCCGACTATCTCATTGAGAGTTTCACCTATCTTTTTCCTTGACCTGTATGGCCTGTCAGAGGTCATTGCATCAAATGCATCTGCCACTGCCAGTATGCGGGCCATCAGCGGGATATCCTCACCCCTCAGGCCGAACAGGCCTTTTGTTCCGTCCCAATACTCATGGTGATATTTTATTCCGTCCAGGATATCATCGAATGACTTCAGGCCGGAAAGTATCGTTACTCCAAGCGCCGGATGCTTTTTTATCTCCTTCCACTCTTCGCTATCAAGCTGCCCTTTCTTGTTAAGGATATCTCTTGGCACTGCAATTTTTCCGATATCGTGAAGCAGAGAGCATATTCTGAGCCTCTCCATCTTTTTTTCATCGAGTCCCATTTCTGCTGCAATGCCCTGCGCATACATTGTCACGCGTTCCGTATGCCCTGCTGTCCATTGAGTGGTTGTCTCCAGCGCCTTTACAAATGATTTTATAGTGCCCAGCAGCAGGTCTTCTATCTCCTGATAAAGAAACGCATTTTCTATTGCCATTGCTGCCTGAGTCGTGATAACTTTAAGAAGCTTAACATCATTAGAGTAGAATTCATTTTCTGATGACTTGTCTGCGAGTATCATGAGGCCAAGAGTTTTGCCCTTTCCGGCAAGCGGGCATAACAGTACAGACTGTAATCCGTGGAGGCTGTCCTGATGTTCAACGTTCTCAAGCTTGCAGAATGCGATGGGTTTGCTGTTTTCCAATACATCCGCTATAACCTCTATCCCTCCATCTACTATTCTATCTTCATCCCAATCTCCCCTGTGGGCCTTTGTGTATAGCGCCTGAGTCTCTTCATTCAAAAATAGCACCGCAGCTGTTTTAACTCCAACTGTGTTTATTGCCTCATTTACGAGGTTCTCGCATATCTCATTAACATTAAGCGTAGAAAACAGCCCGGAAAGTTTGTAAAGCAGTGAGAGTTCTTCGTATACATTGCTGAGTTCCCTGACAGTCAGGCGAAGGTCACTGGCGGCATTATGTTTTTCCAATAGTTTCCTCTATCATTTCAAGAAGTGATTTTGGGCTGAAGGGCTTTGTAATGTAACGTGTGACGCCGCATTTAAGGCCGAGTTGTTCATCGGCTTCCTGGCCTTTTGCAGTCAGCATAAAGATTGGAATTTTAGCAATATCCGGCTCTGATTTTAACATCTTGCATAAGTCTATGCCGCTCAATTCAGGCATCATCCAGTCAAGGATTATAAGGTCAGGTTTCTCATTTTTAACTACGGACACTGCATTAATGCTTTCCCTGAGGGTAATGACTTTAATGCCGGCCTTTTTAAGTTTGTCCTCTATCATCATCAGGATAAAAGGTTCATCATCGATCACAATTACTTTGCTCATGACTTCCTCCTCAAAGGGAATGTGACTGTTACTGTGGTGCCTTTGCCAACCTTGCTGTCAAATGTGATTGAACCGCCATACCGCACCACTATCTCTTTGCAAAAAGCAAGGCCCAGGCCGGTGCCCTTTACTTTTTGGCCATATTTGCCTCTGTAAAATCTTTCAGTCAGGTGCGGCATATCCTCTTCAGGAATACCCCATCCGTTGTCAGAGACCTTAAGTTCGATATTGTCATTCTTTCTGCTCAGGGTTATACTGATATTACATCCCTTATCAGAGAATATTATAGAATTATCCGCAAAAATTTTCAGCAATTGAAATATTTTTTCCTTATCTCCCCTGAAACCGCTAACATTGCCATTAATGGCAGTTGTGAGTTTGGCATTTTTTTTCTCCAGTGCATTTGAGAACAGCCTTTTAGTATCTTCAAGCATGGAGGCAAAGTCTATTTCTTCTTCCCTGAAGACTTCTTTCCCGCTTTCTATCCGCGCTATATTAAGCAGGTCTGATACCATGTTGGAAAGCCTTATGCCCTCACTGAGAACTGTCTGGAGATATTCTTTTTTCTTTTCATCCTGCAAGTCTTCATCAATAAGCATTTCTGTCATGCCAATTATGGCAGATAAAGGTGTTCTGAACTGGTGGGAAACGGTTCTGACGAATTCTGTCTTCATCCTGTCTATTTCCTTTTCTCTGGTTATATTTCTCAGGACGTGCACAACACCAGCTACCTCGCCTTTAGAATTAATAATGGGTGAACTGCTTATCATCACGGATAAATTTTTGCCGGTTATTGTTGTAAGCTGAGCGTCAACATTGACAGATTTTTTTTCGAGTGCGCTTTCCAGGCAAGCTCCGATAGTACAGCGAAAATCCATGTTTTCTTCGGTGTAATTAAATAGTTCGCAGCATTGACTTCCCGCAGCCTTTTCCGGAGAAATACCTATCATGTCAGCTGCAGCCTTATTTATGGATATAATTTTGCATCTGGTATCTACAGTCATAATACCATCTGAAATGCTCTGAAGGATAGTATCTGACCTTTCCCTTTCCAGCAGGGTTTTCTCGTAAAGCTCTGATCTTTCCAGCGCTACAGCGAGAATGCTGGCAATTATCTGCAGAAAATGAATGTCATCGTCCCGGAGTTCTTTGTTTATTGTGTAGTAAAGAGCGAGCGCCCCGAGTGCCTTTTCACCGACATATACAGGCAGGCAGACAGCAGACCTGTAGTTAGATCTGACGTAGTCTGATAAATAAAATCTGGATTCCGAGGAGATAGAGGGAACAACGATTGGCTCTTTTTTCTCAATGGCATACCACTCGATAGAACTTGTGCCTTTCTGGTAGATTGTCTCTCCTTCCCTGATGTTCACTCCTGAGTCAGCCTTTAAAATAAGGTTTTCATTATCTGTTTCAAGCAGCCATACGAGATCTGCCCTGAAAGACCCCCTGATAAGGTCAAGGGTGGAGTTCATCACTGCCTTAATTTCGAGAGCTGCTGCAAGCCTGGAAGACAAGGAAAGGAGATTTTTATGGTCTTCTGCTCTCCTCTGGTGCTGATATTCATAAAGCTGGCGCATCTTTTCATAGAGCCTGATGTTTTCGATGGCCATTCCTGTCATCTCACCAATAGAATTCATCAGCCTTTCTTCTTCTAATGTAAAGATATGCGTCTTAAAACTGAACAGGCAGAATACCCCAACTAACCTTTCTTTTCCTTTTATCGGGATTGCACAGCATCCCTTCATGCCCGAGTGCTTGAGGATGGACCGTTCAATGCGTTGATCTGCCCCTATATCAGCGGTTGTTATAAGCTGCCCTGTTGCTGCAACCTTCCCGGGAATATCCTCTCCCAATTTCATTCTGCCGGAAGCCCTTATAAACTCTTCGGAGACGCCTTTATGGTAGGAACATGTCAGCTCCCTGTTAGCCTCATCGAGCAGGAAAATTATACCTCCGTCCATATTAATCATTTCCAGCATTTTATCCAGCACATTGCCGAATATCTCTTCTGCCTTGAGGGATTTGCTGAGTATGCCGGCAATGCTGTTTACTGCAGTAAGTTCCTTGTTTTTTTGTGCTATGTTTTCTTCATATTGTTTTCTTTCTGTTACATCTCTCATCAGCTCAATAACATGTATTACATTGCCTTTTGCGTCCTTTAAAGGGCATGCTACTACCTCATGAAAGAATCTTTTGCCGCCTGCCCCTTTATGGTGATGGACTGTTTTAAATATTCTTCCTGTTTCAAAGACCCTCTTTGCAGGGCAGTCTTCCCCTTCACGCCAGCAGGGCGAGGGCAGGTCATGTGATACGGCATAGCAATAATCACCTATAACTTTATCACCCCTTGTTGCGCGCACTGCCTTGTTTGCCATAATAATCCTGAAATCCCTGTCAACTACCAGGAGTTCATCTTCTATACTGTCCATAATAATTTCCAGATAATCCCTGGATTCCTTTATTGCGGTTCTTAATTCATGTTCTCTTCTGAAATCCTTCAGGATGCCAATCTTTTCTGTTGTTGAACCTTCTTTGATTATAGGCGCGCCCGTTATAAGCACAGGCATTGATGAGCCGTCTTTTGTAATAATCGAGATTTCATAAATAGAGGATATGCCTCTTTCTCTTTCCTCGAGCTGATATTTCATAATCCTTGCGTTTTCTTCATCAAGGAAATCATAGATTGATGCCCCGAGCACTTCATTACGGCTGTACCCAAAGAGTTTTGTAAATGCAGGGTTTATGTCTGTGATTGTATCATTGTCGGCAACAACCCATAAGGGGTCCATCATTGCGCCGATGTAGCTCTCTTTCTTTTTCAGGTCTTTTGTTTGCTTTTCCAACGCCTCTGCCATTTCATTGAATGATTTAGTAACCTCCCCGAGTTCGTCTTCCGTGCTGACATCAAGCCTGATGCCAAGATTTCCCTCCTTGAGGGCCTTTGCGCCTTTGTAAAGTTCCCTGATTGGCTTCAGGAGGCTTCTCGATAAGAACATAGACAGGAGAAAGGCAAATACAAAAAGGTATAAAGAAAAGACAAGCATGTTATCAACTATCCGCTCAGTAAGCTTATTCTGTATTTCCCTTTCTTTCAAAAGCGGTGAAGACAGGCTTCCCGCGTCTGTTATTATGGTGCTTATTTCTTTGCGGATAGTGAGAGAAAAGGGGATTATAAATATGAGTGCAAAGATTATGAAAATTAAAAGGAGCCTGTATATTATTCTCTGCTTAAACATTTATTATGCTAAAAACCAGGTAGAGCAGCAAGATTATTATTCCCCAGGAGAGGAATACCGCAAGCAACGGTTTTGTCCCTTCTTCTGCTATTGAATCAAAGTCCACAGAAAGTCCTATAGAAGCGAGTGCGGAGGCAAGGAGGAGTTTGCTTGCAGGTTCTGCAATGCCCGGTATAATTCCTGCTCCTTTTATTGTATTGACGCCTATTGCAAGAGCAATGAAAACCACAATAAACCACGGCACATAAAATCTATTTTCTTTGCCTGAGAGGATTATGGCAACGATGGGAATGAATATCAGGCAGGAGATTCTTATCAGCTTTAATTTTAATGCAAGCGCAAGGGCCTCCGGCCCGGCTGTTGAAGCAACGGTTTTGACCTGTCCCAGCATCGGAAGGGTTGCGCCTGCAAGGAAGGCAAATTCATTTTTATTCAGTATCAGGACGTCGGTAAGCAGGGGATAAAATATCATGCCTGCCAGCCCCAGCACCATTACAACAATCAGGGATATTGATGTTTCCTCTTTCCTGGCGCCTATTAATGGCGAGACTATTGCAATGGCAGATGCACCGCATACCGAGAGCCCTGTTGAAAGAACCAGCCCCAGATTTTTTGTAAGGCCGAGCCCTCTTGCTATAAAATATGTCAGCGCAAACAGGCAGACAGAGGTTGCAATAACAGAAAACAGGAGCTTTGGTTCTGTGCCGGTAAAGGAGAGTTGTGTGCCGTAAAGGGCAATCCCTGCCGGAAGAAAGACTTTTAGCGCAAATGCAATGCCCCTGTCAAAAATTTCTTTATCATTTATAAAGTTGGCAATAAGCATTCCGAATATCATGGATATAACGAGGATATCAAAGGAAGGATGCACTAATGAAAGCATGAATGAGACTATCGTTATCAGAAAAATAATTGTCAGCCCCGGCAGTATTTCTTTAATGGAATTCATATGACCTTAGTAAAAGTTTAACATAAAATAGTTTTCTTTTACAGAATATTTCAGCTCATATCAACCCTTAAAAATTAACACTGCCGGCCTATATGTTTGTATGTGCTAATATAAATCATGAGAGAGATTAAACGCCTGCTCGACAGGTATTATAAGGAATATAATTTCGGGGAGAGAATACTGCATGACCCCATAGAATTTCCTCATCGCTATAAAAAACCTGAAGATATTGAGATTGCCGGCTTTATTGCCTCATGCTTTGCATACGGAAGGGTTGGTTTGTTTAAGCCCGTAATCGGCAGAATCCTTTCGCGTATGGGCGGCAGTCCCTGTAATTTTCTGATTGATTTTAAGGCAAGAAGGGACGGAAGCTTATTTGCGGGCATAAAATACAGATTTAATGAGGAAAGGGATATCGTCTGCCTTTTTCATGCCATCAGTAAGACGCTTAATGCCTATAAATCCATAGGCGACTCGTTTAAGGGTTTTTACAAAAAAGACGATCCCGATACAGGAAATGCCCTTACAGGGTTCATAGATTATATCCTCGGAATAGACACTTCCGGGGTTTACGGCAGAAATATAAAGCCTGATGGTTTTTTACAGTTTTTCCCTTCTCCTGAAAAAGGCAGCGCCTGCAAGAGGATGAACCTTTTCTTGAGGTGGATGATACGGGACAGGGATATTGATTTCGGCATCTGGAAAGGGATTCCGAAAAATAAGCTTGTCATCCCTCTGGATACTCACATAGCAAGGATTTCAAGGTGCCTTGGTTTTACAAAGCGCAAAGCTGACAACTGGAAAACAGCTGTAGAGATAACAGAGGCATTAAAGAAGTTGGACCCCGAAGACCCGCTTAAGTATGATTTTGCCATGTGCCATCACGGGATATCAGGGCTCTGCGAATTTAAGTTTACTAAATGTGCCAAGTGCGCTTTAAAAAATTTGACATACCATTAATATTTATGTTTTAATATTTCTGCCTTTAAAGATAGCCCCGTGAGGTTAGTAAGGCGAAGGAGGCAGCGTGAGCTGCGGAAGACATAAAAAAGACAAGAACCTTCCCCAGAAAAATCGGGGAGGGTTTTTTTATGCCCAAAAAAGACAGTATCAAAGGGTCAGAGTATGAAGGAACTTCTTAATAAACAGGATATTGACAGGGTGCTTGCGCGCATGGCGCATGAGATTCTTGAAAGGAACAAGGGGACAGGCAACCTCTGCCTTGTAGGAATACAGAGGGGAGGGGTGCATCTTGCAAAAAGGCTCTCAAAAAAGATTAAAGAGATTGAGGGCAGGGATATCCTTGTGGGTTCTCTGGATATAGCCTTTTACAGGGATGACCTTAATATAAGGAAAGAACAGCCGGCAGTAAGAAGAACAGAGGTGCCTTGCGAGATAACCGACAAGAAGGTTGTGTTGGTAGATGACGTTCTTTTTACCGGAAGATCTATACGCGCTGCGTTGGATGCCTTGATGGATTTTGGCAGGCCTGCAAATATTCAGCTTGCAGTCCTGATAGACAGGGGGCACAGGCAGCTTCCGATAAAGGCTGATTTTGTCGGCAAGAATATTCCGACTGCTGTTGATGAAAATATCGAAGTGAACCTTGAGGAAGAAGGGTTAGAAGACAAGGTGACGATAGAATGAAGCTTGCTTCAAAAGATTTACTAGGGATTAAGGAACTCACAAAAGACGAGATAACTCTTATTCTTGATACGGCATCAGGTTTTAAGGATGTCCTTAAACGCGATATTAAAAAAGTTCCTGCCCTGAGAGGAAAGACAGCTGTTAACCTCTTTTTTGAGCCTTCAACAAGGACAAAGACTTCCTTTGAACTTGCTGAGAAGAGGCTGAGCCTTGATGTTTTGAATCTTGCAGTGACCACAAGCAGTGTTGTTAAGGGCGAGAGCCTGATAGATACCGCTCTTAATGTCCAGGCCCTGGGCGCTGATTTCATGATAATAAGGCATTCATCATCAGGCGCGGCGCACCTTCTTTCAAAAAAGGTAAATGCCTCTGTGATAAATGCAGGTGACGGGATAAACGAACATCCGACACAGGCGCTGCTTGATGCCTTTACCATAAAAGAAAAACTTGGAAGGATTGAGGGGATTAAAGTTGCAATAGTCGGGGACATACTTCACAGCAGGGTTGCAAAATCAAATATTTATCTGCTTACGAAATTTGGCGTTGAGGTCAGGATTATAGGCCCTCCAACCCTTATCCCTAAGGAACTGGAATCTCATGGCGTCAAAGTCTTTCATGATATGGAATCGGGACTAGCTGATGTTGATGTTGTTATGATGCTCAGGATTCAGATGGAAAGGCAGGGCACAGGATTTTTCCCTTCGACTCTTGAATACTTCAGGTATTGGGGGCTGACAGCAGAGAGGCTTTCAATAGCGGATAAAGATGCAATTGTAATGCATCCCGGCCCTATGAACAGGGGCATAGAGATAGCGTCTGAGATTGCCGACGGCCCGAGGTCGGTGATACTTGAGCAGGTAACAAACGGGATAGCAGTGAGAATGGCAGTCCTTTATCTGCTTGCAGGGGTAAGGGGATGAAGATACTGATTAAGAATGGGCACATAATAGATCCATCACAGGGGATTGATGGTGTTGGGGATGTTCTGATTGAAGATGGGAAGATAAAAGAGATAAGGGGTCAAGGGGTCAAGGGGTCAAGGGGTCAAGGGAATGAATCCCAAACTTCGAACTCTAAACTAAAAACTATTGATGCAACTGGTCTCTATGTGTTGCCGGGACTGGTTGATATGCATACGCATCTGAGAGAGCCCGGATTTGAATATAAGGAGACTATAAAGACAGGTACGCTGGCTGCTGTAAGAGGAGGGTTTACAACAGTCTGTGCAATGCCGAATACAAATCCTGTCAATGATAATTCAAGCGTTACAGACCTCATCATCAGAAAGGCGATTCAGGAAGGTGCGTGCACTGTCTATCCAATCGGGGCAATAACAAAAGGACAGAAAGGCGAAGAACTCGCTGAGATGGGGATAATGCACAGTGAAGGCTGTGTGGCATTTTCCGATGACGGCAGGCCTGTGATGAACAGCCTGATTATGAGGAGGGCCCTTGAATATTCAAAAACATTTAATGTGCCTCTGATTTCTCATTGCGAGGATATGAATCTCTCTGAGGGCGGAGTTATGAATGAGGGGTTATTGTCGGTAACACTTGGATTAAAGGGGATTCCGTCCGAGGCTGAGGAGGTAATAATTGCAAGAGACATTGCACTTGCAGGACTTACAGGCGGGCGGCTGCATATAGCTCATGTCTCCACAGAAGGCTCTGTAAGATTAGTCAGACAGGCGAAAGAACGCGGTATAAATGTGACAGCAGAGACATGTCCTCATTATTTCAGCATTACTGAGGCTGCGGTTGAAGGGTATAACACAAATGCAAAGGTAAACCCTCCGCTGAGAACTGCGAAGGATGTTGATGCAATAAAACAGGGATTAAAAGACGGCACAATAGATGTTATAGCCACAGACCACGCCCCCCATCACAGGGATGAGAAATTAAGGGAATTTGACCATGCGCCTTCAGGCATATCCGGACTTGAAACAGCCCTGGGTTTAAGCCTGAAGCTTGTTGGAGAAGGCATTCTTACAATGAATCAACTGATTGAAAAAATGACGATAAACCCGGCAAAGATTATGGGAATAAATAAAGGGACTCTTAAAAATGGCTCTGATGCAGATGTCGTAATAGTCAATCCCGATAAAGAATTTAAGGTAGAGCCGGAGAAATTTGCATCTAAAGGCAAAAACACGCCTTTTGAAGGATGGGTTTTGAAGGGAGCGGCTGTAATTACGATATGCAAAGGAAAGATATATGAGCAGTAAGGCTTTTTTGGTTTTAAATGATGGGGTTGTTTTTGAAGGGATTGGCTTTGGTTCAGAGGGAGAGACAATCGGCGAGGTTGTCTTTAATACATCTATGACAGGTTATCAGGAAATCCTTACAGACCCGTCATACAAAGGCCAGATTGTTACCATGACATATTCACAGATAGGCAATTACGGCATAAATGAAGAGGACATTGAATCCAATGGAGGAATCAAATCAGAAGGTTTTATTGTTAAAGAGGCATGTGACTTTCCGTCCAACTGGCGCTCATCAATGAGCCTCCACGAATATCTGAAGAAATATAACATTGTCGGAATTCAGGGAATTGACACGAGGGCATTGACAAGACATCTGAGAAACCATGGAGCGCAGATGGGGATAATATCTACAAAAGACATGGATACGGCAAGCCTTCTGAAAAAAGTTAAAGCTCATCCGGGTATAGCCGCATTCGATTTTGTAAAAGATGTTACGACTAAAGAACCTTATAAATGGAATGAGGGATGCTGGGAATGGTGTGCACCCCCCCATCCCCCCCTTGGTAAGGGGGGGCAAAGGGGGGGTAGTGTTGTTGTCTATGACTTTGGCATAAAGTTTAATATACTCAGGAATCTTGTTGAGGCAGGTTTTGATGTTACTGTTGTTCCTGCCCAGACACCTGCAGAAAAGGTTCTCGATATGAATCCTGACGGCATAGTCCTCAGCAACGGCCCGGGTGACCCGCAGACAGTGACCTATGCGGTAGACAGCGCAAGGAAACTTATGGGCAAAAAGCCAATATTCGGCATCTGTCTGGGGCATCAGATACTTGGGCTTGCAATGGGAGGAAGGACATACAAACTCAAATTCGGCCATCACGGCGGCAACCATCCGGTGAAGGATTTGGCAACGGGACGTGTTGAGATAACATCACAGAACCACAATTACTGTGTTGATATAAACAGCCTGAAGGGGAAAGTTACGCTCACTCATAAAAATTTATACGATGGAACAGAAGAGGGGATGCAGCATGTTGAACTCCCGATATTCTCTGTTCAGCACCATCCTGAAGCAGGGCCGGGGCCGAATGATTCAGTGCATCTGTTTAAGAGATTCAGGGAGATGATAGAGAAGTTTTATGCCAAAAAGAAATGATATAAAGAAGATATTATTAATAGGCTCAGGGCCCATAGTAATCGGTCAGGCATGTGAATTCGATTATTCAGGAACACAGGCCTGCAAGGCATTGCGTGAAGAGGGCTATAAAGTTGTTCTTGTAAATTCAAATCCTGCAACGATTATGACAGACCCTGATATAGCTGATGCAACCTATATTGAACCTCTGACAGCAGAGATTATTGAGTTGATTATTAAAAAGGAAAGGCCTGATGCATTGCTTCCCACAATGGGCGGCCAGACTGCATTGAATCTTGCTGTT
>JACRGY010000182.1 GCA_016212165.1 Nitrospirota bacterium | reverse complement strand
AGATATGCCCTGTTTAGCTCATTCATTTTCTATCCTCCCTTTATTTTTAAACATTTCTACCGCCTCCGCCTCGTAAATAAATATTCTTTGTAATAATCTGACAACCTCCGGCATCTCAATCAGTCCCATCTGATATGCATATCGAATGGCATAGAGTTTGCTTTTCAGCACATACTCGTCATAGAGTTTCTTTCTCGGCTCATCCTCCGCTGCGGTTATCATGCTGCCCTCCCGTAAATAGTTTTAAAAACTGGGGACAGTTTAGCGCAATGAAACTAACAGATGGCTAACGGATTAAAACTTTTTTTTGGATTGCAGAATTTTGGAAGAGATGAAAATATTTTTCCGTGAGCGGGCGGGTTTGAAACGCACTCCTACTTTTTTACCAACGCATCCACCCATACCATGCGCGGATTCAGGGACGCCATGCCACCTTTTAATTCTATAGACTTGCTGCCGATGAGTTTGCGCAGTCGGGACAGAGTCATTTCAAAGCTGCTGTGCGCCATATCTCCTTCGGCATCAGGCCAGAGCTTATCCGCTATCTTTTCCACAGGCACATCTTCGCCGCCCATGTCAATAATGGCCTTAAGCATTTCCAGCGGCTTTTTCTGGACCTTGCCGAAGAACTCCAAAGGCTTGCCGTCTATCCATATTTCAAATCTTCCGAGGGTATAAATCTTTATGGGATAGGGCCAGTTTTCTACGGGCTTTTCCGGCAATAAGTTTCTCTTGCGGATAAGCATCTCAACATATTCTGTCTCAATCCCGTTCTCAAGCGCAATGGCGCAAAGTATTGCCATGACATCCTGTCGCATCATGAAACAGTTCCAGTAATCCTTTTCTCTCCCCAAAGACAGCGCCTTCTGTAAAGCGTTCAAGCCTTGCGTCTTTTTCCTGCTGTCAAGGGCAATCTGCGCCTCTGTCAGAAACGCCATGAATTCCATGAGCCGACTATTCATTTTGCGGCTAATCCTGAAGGTTTCAGCAATATGCGCGCTTGCTTGTTTATCTTTATGCAATTCATGGGAAGCTTGCGCAGCCACAATATGGAATATTCCTTCTGCAAAAAACATTCCTATATTAGTTACATATTTTTGCAGCCTCTCGATATGCAAGGGAAGGCTTGCAGCATCTTTTTTAAGGAGGGAATGCCATGCTGAAAGAATCTCGTGGTAAGTGATGTCAAGGAGCCCGGCGCTTCCTATATACTGCCTAATCTTCTGAAACAGCCTCTCCGCCCCGGCTGTGTCCCCCATGCTCAAGTAAGCGGCAATCCCATGCTGAAGAAGATGGATGTCCAAGACATGGATAGCGTGTTCTTCCGCAATATCAAGCCCCTCTGACACCCTCTTTAGACATGAATCATATGAGGCCGTAAGCCAGTCATAGAATGCCTCTGTGCTTTTTAACGATATTTTATAAAAAGGCAATGCCTCCTTAGATAATTCCTTAAGCAATTTAATCCCCGCCTTTGCCCTCGCAAAGTCGCCGCGATAGATATATAAAAACTGCAAAAAATAGACGCGATCTTTTGCGCCTCTGTATTTTAACAAAAGCGACTCAGCGTGCTCTATCCATGATCCGATTTCAGGATAATAGGGTTGTCTTAAAGCAAGGGCAATTAACATACTGCCTGTTACCATCACCTCAATCTCCATTGATTGGAATGAAGCATCTTCCTTGAAGAGTTTTTCCATCCTTTCTATCCACCTGTCAAACATGGAAAAATCCTCCATGGCATACAGGATGGACTCCATTACACCCGAACAAGAGAGGAGCATTCCCGCCCGGTCATGGCCATTTTCAAACAGATTGAAGGCATTGCTAAAAACGAGGAGGCTGTCTTTTGGATTAAAAGGCATACGACAGACGCCCTTCCAGTACAAAAGCCACGATGTTTTCTCAAGAATGTCTTTGGGAATGCCGGTTATCCACCCCTCAAGGGTTTTATTCCTTCCCTCTTGTATGAGAGACTTGGCATTTTTAAGGAGCAGTTCGGTTAAACCCTCCCATTCCCCGGCATCCCGGAAGAGAAGAACGGCGTTTTCTATCTGGCCTGATTCAGCCATTAGCGCAGCGGCGTTTCTTTGTATAGCAGAAAGTTCGGTCTGCGAAAATATGGCATTGGCGAGGTTCAAAAGAAATTCGCGGAACAGCGGATGATACTGATACGACTGAATATGCTT
>JACRGY010000178.1 GCA_016212165.1 Nitrospirota bacterium | reverse complement strand
GAGGCAGAAGGATATAAAGCGCATGTTTGCGTATTCATCAATAGAACACATGGGCATAGCAACCTTTGCCTTTGGCCTTGGCGGCCCCATAGCCACCTTTGGCGCTCTGCTTCATATGCTCGTACACAGCCTTACCAAGTCGTCCATATTCTTCACAGTAGGCCATGCCTCACAGATGCACTGGACACAGGAGATGGACAGGATAAAGGGGCTTATCAAGGGGAACCCTCTGGTAGGGTGGGGACTTATGTTCGGAGTAATGGCTATTGTCGGTATGCCGCCTTTCGGCGTTTTCACAAGCGAATTTTTGATACTGACCGCAACAATGAAAGATGCGCCTTTCTTAACGCCTTTTTTGCTGTTGGGTTTTGCAGTGGCGTTTGCAGCATTGTTCAGAAGGATACAGCCTATGGTCACCGGCCCTGTGCCTTCGTACCAGCGGCCTCTTAAGGCTGCACATATACCGGTAATGCTGCATATGGCGCTGGTCCTTGCTATCGGAATTTATATGCCTGATTTTCTTAATCGGTGGTTTCATACAGCGGTGGAGTTGCTGAAATGAGTGTATTGACTGATGCAATAACATCGGCGCTTGGGACTGATATTCAGTTTGACAAAAAGCAATACCCGTCTTCGGTAATCAGCTGTACTGTTCCGGTAGAAAAGTTTGCAGAAGCTGCCTGGGTATTGAAAAAGAAGGCATTTGCACTTCTTGCTGCTGAATGGGCCAGTGATGAGACACCTTTCGGGAGGGGATTCTGTGTCTTTGCCTGCTACCGTTGGGGCAAGGAATACCTGATCGTAAGGTCAGAGTTGCCATCAGATAATCCTCAGTTCCCAAGCCTTACAAGGAGGTATATTCCTGCCTACAGGTTTGAGAGGCAGATACAAAGCCTCATGGGCATTACGCCTGTCGGTCATCCTGACGCAAGGCCGTGGATAAAATTTGAAGACTGGCCTGCAGGTGCCTGGCCGCTCAGAAAATCCTTTGATGCATTAAAGCCGATGCCGAGGGTTGCGGGTGAATATGAATGGATTAAGGCAGAGGGCGAAGGAGTCTATGAGATACCGGTGGGGCCTGTTCATGCAGGCATTATCGAGCCGGGCCATTTCCGTTTTCAGGCAGTTGGCGAGGATATAATTAATCTTGAAGAAAGGCTCGGATATGTTCATAAGGGAATAGAAAAGAAATTTGAGTCTATGTCATGGGAGGGCGGGGCAAGGCTTGCAGGCAGGGTGTCCGGCGATACTACGGTTGCCCACGCTATTGCATATTGCATGGCGCTGGAGACGATGACAGGTCGTTGCGACTCGCAACCGAGCTGCAATGTGCCTGAAAGGGCTAATTGGCTTCGTGCAATTTTCCTTGAAAGAGAACGCATAGCAAATCATCTGGGAGATATAGGCGCCATCTGTAATGACGCTGCGTTTGCATTTATGCTTTATCAGATGTCAAGGCTCAAGGAAATGCTCCTTCGCACCAACCATAAACTTTTTGGCCACAGATTTATGATGGATAAGGTTATTCCCGGAGGAGTGGTTGTTGACATTGATTCAGAAGGTAAAAAAGAAATATTATCAGAACTTGACAGCATATCAAAAGATTTTGAGAAGCTTGTTGTTATATATGATGAAAGTCCGTCTCTTGAAGACAGGGTCAGGGATACAGGCATTCTCCGTCCTGAGTTAGCACGGGAACTCTGTGTTGTCGGAATAGCTGCAAGGGCAAGCGGACTGAACCTCGACTGCCGCATATTCAACCCTTTTCCGCCTTATGACCAGTATGACCGCATTGAACTGGGTGTGCCTGTTCTTATTACCGGAGATGTACATGCAAGGACATGGGTCAGGATACAGGAGGTAAGGGAATCCATCCGGATTATCCGGTATATGCTTGAAAATTTTCCTGATGGAGAGATAACTTCTTCTTTTACTCCACCGTCTCCGGACATGTCTGGTTTTGCAGCAGTTGAAGGCTGGCGCGGAGAGATTATTTACTGGCTCCAGTCAGGGCCAAAAGGCGAGATAAACAGGTGCATGGTCAGAGACCCGTCCAGTGTTAACTGGCTTGGGCTTGAGCAGGCAATACCCGGAAATATAGTCCCTGATTTTCCTTTATGCAACAAAAGTTTTAACCAATCTTATTCAGGGCATGACCTATGATAAGGATATTAAAGCAGATATTCCGGACAGGCATTGTAACAGAACCTCTGCCAACAGAAATTATTCCTGAGGTGGAAGAGGTTGGCGCCAAATTAGAAGAGGCTGTCAGAAAGCGTTTTCGCGGGAGCCTGACCATAAGGCAGGTTGATGCAGGCTCGTGCAATGGCTGTGAGCTTGAAATACATGCGATAAACAACCCGATTTATAACTGCGAAAGATTCGGTGTCCATTTTACTGCCTCGCCAAGATTTGCAGACATGCTGCTGGTTACCGGTCCCGTGACTCATAACATGGAGATTGCGCTTCGCAGGACTTATAATGCTACGCCTCCGCCGAAGATTGTTGTTGCAGTTGGTGACTGCGGATGCAATGGCGGGATATTCGGAGAGAGCTATGCATCTTTGGGAGGTATAGATAAGGTCATACCCGTGAATGTTCGCATACATGGTTGTCCGCCCACACCTGTGGCATTGCTTCAGGGGATATTAAAAGCCATTGAATAATAAAAGCAGCATTGAAATGCAGAAGGTTCATCTAAAGAGGACAAAGAGGATTCTTGACGGGCATTTGTGGGTGTTCTCGAATGAGCTGTATGAAAACCCAAAGAAATATGCCCCCGGTTCTATAGTCGAGATTTATGATATGAAAGATGTGTTTCTCGGCATCGGTTACATCAACCCCCACAGCCTTATCTCAATAAGAATCCTGTCCAGAGAAAAAGAGAGTATTGACAGGGAATTTTTCAGAAAAAGAATAAATGCAGCATTGAGCCTGAGAGAACGGTTTATCGGAACAAAGGATGCCATGCGCCTGATTTTCAGCGAAGGAGATTATCTTCCAGGCCTTATTGTGGATAAATACAAAGACTGCCTTGTCTTGCAGATTCTTACTTTGGGGATGGAGGCTTTGAAGGGCACAGTAATCAGCCTGCTTGATGAGATGCTCAGTCCGGAAATAATAATATTAAAAAACGACAGCCGTATGCGCTCCCTCGAAGGGATCCCGCTCTACAAAGAAATTATAAAAGGCAGCCTTCAGTCTCTTCCTGTTATAAATGAGGATGGGGTGCGGTTTGAGATAGACCCTTATGAAGGGCAGAAGACAGGGTTCTTTCTTGACCAGAGGGAAAACAGGACAGCGCTAAGGGATTTCATAAAGGGGGGAAAAGGCCTTGACCTTTTCTGTTATACAGGCGCATGGTCGTTAAGGCTTGCTTCTCTGGTTGATGAGATTACAGGGGTTGATGAATCAGAAAGGGCCATAATACAGGCTCAGAAGAATGCAGAGTTAAACAGCTTTTCTGAAAAAGCGAGATTTATAAAATCTGATGTTTTCTCTTTTCTCAAAGATGAAATTGGAAAAGGCGAGAAGAGATATGATTTTATTGTGCTTGACCCGCCTGCTTTTGTAAAAAGCTCAGGCAAGATTAAAGAGGCAGTAAAGGCGTACCGGCAGCTTAATGAAATGAGCATGAGGCTGATAAAATCAGGCGGCATACTTGCAACTTCGTCATGTTCCTATCACATGGGCAGGGAGATGTTTCTTGATATGCTTCATTCCGCAGGACGAGAGGCAGGGCGTAACCTGCGGCTTCTCAGCCTGCGTTCACAGAACCATGACCACCCCGTGCTTCTTTCAATGCCGGAGACAGAGTATTTGAAGTGTGCGTTTTTGGTGGTGGACTAGATTGCTTTGGGTTCTTATCCTTTTATAACAACTTTCTTTACAGATTTTATTGCTGAAATTTCATCGAGGATTGTCTTCATCGGCACATCGTGTTTGAGGGAAATCGTGATAGTGTATGTAATCTCAGCCTTTTGGATGTCTTTTTCATAGTCTGTACTTACTATACGCGCATCGCGTGACTTAAACACTGATTCAATTCTCTCTTCTTCTATCCCTCCGTCTGCAGTAATAGTCAAAAATTTAAATACTATCCTTGACATCCTTCTTTCAACAACTCTTAGTACGAGAAGAGAAAAAAGAGTTATGGCGCATGCTGCGGTTGCTGCAATATAGAAACCTCCGCCTACTGCAAGCCCGATTGCGGCGACCATCCAGAGACAGGCTGCTGTTGTAAGGCCCTGTATCGTAATCCCCATCCTTAAGATAACGCCTGCCCCTAAAAATCCCACGCCTGTAATAGCTCCGGCAGCAATACGTCCGGGGTCAACGCGGATGTAAGCAGGATTCATATAGCTCAGGTGGTGGTAATACTCAGAGACTATCATGATGAGCACAGAGGCAACGCTGACCAGCAGCTGTGTCCTGAAGCCGGCAGGCCGGCCATGCACCTGTCTCTCAAAGCCGATGATGCCGCCTAATATCGCTCCAAGGACAAGGCGAAAGATTATCTCTGTCTCTGAAAGCATGAGTAATTATATCAGTTTTAAAGTGGTTTATGTTTTAATAAATAATTATGGATATATTTACAATCTTATTTATAGCAGTTGGTTTATCAATGGATGCCTTTGCCGTATCTGTCACGAGCGGGTTTGCCATCAAGCGCCTCCACATCAATAATGCCCTTAAGATTGCAGTATCCTTCGGGATGTTTCAGGCAATAATGCCTGTGCTGGGATGGGCAGCAGGGCTCGGTTTCAGGGGCTTTATTTCAGGGGTTGACCACTGGATAGCATTCGGGCTTTTGAGCATCGTAGGCGTTAAGATGATATTTGAGTCAAGGGCAATGGATTCAGCTAAAAAACCAGCAGATCCTTTGAATATCTATACCCTGCTGATTCTGTCTGTTGCAACGAGCATTGATGCATTGGCAGTCGGGCTCAGCCTTTCACTGTTAAGCGTCTCTATTATAAGCCCTTCAGTAATAATCGGTATTACAACTTTTCTTTTTTCCTTTGCGGGTGTTTACATCGGCAAAAGGGCAGGGCATTTTTTTGAAAAGAAGATCGAAATTGCCGGTGGTTTAATTTTGATTGGTATAGGAGTAAAAATACTTATTGAGCACCTGCGGTAATTAACCTCTTTTCCAATACATCAAATTAAACAATAATTTGAATGAGTTTTTTGAGCAAAACTTTTATTTTCCCTTGCCCATTGACCTTATCCTGGCATGTGATATAATGGACTTGAGGAGGAATAATGAACGAGATATGGTTTGCACTTATGGCAATTGCCTTTCTGGTTGTAGTTGGTTTTTTTATCTATGTATTGCTCGAATTAAGAAAATCTGCAAAGGCGCTTACTGAGTTCCTGAAGACCACTGAAGAATCGCTGAAGCCGGCTCTTGAAGAACTTCAACTTACTCTCAGAAGCCTTAGAAAAGTAACAGATGACGTAAATGAGATAACAGGAGATATAAGAACAATCTCCGGCAGCACAAGGGATATTGGCCAGAATCTGAAAAAAGTAAGCGAACTCATAAACGAGGTGAGTTCAGAAACCATAATAAAAGTTTCGGGCTTGAGGGTTGGCATAAGGACAGCCCTTGAGGTTTTGTTAAAGAATGTTTTTTTAAAAGGAGGCAATCAATGAGAGACGACAATGGATATGGCGCAGGTTCTGTACTTCTTTCTTTTCTCCTTGGAGGAGCTGTGGGCGCAGGGCTTGCTTTGCTTTTGGCCCCGCAGTCGGGACCTGAGACAAGGCGGAAGATAAAAGATTTTGCAGAGGATATGAAAGACAGGGTTGGCTCAACTGTCGAGAAGGGCAAGGACCTTTTTGAACAGAAAAAATCGGTAATAGCCAGCGCTATTGATGCCGGCAAAGAGGCATACGAAAAGGAAAGAGAGAGGCTGTCCAAGAGCTGAACATGAATAATGCATGAGGCTTCAATTGCTCAAAGCGTGCTTGACATTGCCGGTGAGAACTGCAAAAAAGCAGGCTATAGCAGAATAGATTCGATACGGCTGAGAATAGGGAGGGCATCGGGTGTTATGACCGATGCCCTCTTTTTTGCCCTTGATGCACTTAAGGCAGATACTATTGCAGCAGGTGCAACCGTTATAATAGATGAGATTCCGGTAGGCGGTTTATGCAACAGCTGTGGCAAAGATTTTCTTACAGAAGAGGCATATATCTTATGCTGTCCGGAATGCGGCGGGTTATCGTTTAAGGTGAACACAGGGCGTGAACTTGAAATTCTGGATATGGAGGTGTCTTAGTAAGATGTCATTCCCGTGTAAACGGGAATCCAGAAAAAATAATGATATAGATTCCTGCTTTCGCAGGAATGACAACTTAGGGGGTTTTTGAATGAAAGTCAAGGTTGTAACTCGTATACTTGAAGCCAATGAAAGGATTGCAGCAGATAATCGCAGAATATTTGATGATTCAGGGGTATATGTTATAAATCTCATGAGCGCACCCGGCGCAGGGAAGACATCTCTGCTTGAAAGAACCATAAAAGAGCTGAATAAAAAGTTAAAAGTGGCAGTTATTGAAGGAGATATTGCAGGCACTCAGGATGCAGAAAGAATTGGAAATCTCGGGATCCCGGTTATTCAAATAAATACAGGGGGCGCTTGCCATCTTGATGCAAATATGATTAATGAAGTACTGGGAGAGCTTCCCCTGAAGGAGGTTGAGCTTCTTTTTATTGAGAACGTAGGGAACCTTGTCTGCCCTGCTGAGTTTAATGTTGGCGAGGATATGAAGGTTATGCTTTTGAGCATAACAGAGGGAGATGACAAACCACTGAAATATCCATTGATGTTTCAGGAATCATCAGCCTTAATCCTGAACAAGATTGACCTCTTGCAGTATACGAATGTAAGTATAGACAAGATAAAAAAGGATGCAATGTCTTTAAGCCCTTCAATAAAGATATTTGAGGTTTCATGCAGGACAGGCGAGGGGATATCAGAGTGGACTGATTGGCTGGTAAAGAAAGTGAAATGAACCGTGTCCTCATTAACATCAAGGGCCTTGTGCAGGGCGTTGGTTTCAGGCCGTTTGTTTATAACCTTGCGAAATCCCTTAACCTGAAAGGCAGTGTAGCCAATACTGCTGATGGAGTAACTATTGATGTGGAGGGCGATGATGTAACCTTTTTTATAGAGATGCTTTCAAAGGAAGCGCCGCCATTATCAAAAATGATTAATGTTGATATCACGCCAATGCCTTTTTGCGGGTACGAAGGCTTTGAAATACTTAAAAGCAAAGACAATGGAAGTTCTACGCTTATTTCTCCGGATATCTCTGTATGTGATGACTGCCTCAAAGAGATGTTTGATAAAACCGACAGGCGCTATCTCTATCCGTTTATAAACTGCACAAACTGCGGGCCGAGGTACACGATTACAAATGCAGTCCCGTATGACAGGCAAAACACCACGATGTCTGTTTTCAGGATGTGCCCTGAATGCGAGGCTGAATACAATAATCCCGGGAACAGGAGATTTCACGCGCAGCCTAATGCGTGTCCGGTCTGCGGGCCGGAAGTTAAATTAGTCATCAGCCATCAGCTGTCAGCTGTCAGCCAGGACCAAAATCCAATAGAAACTGCGATACAGCTAGTAAAAGAGGGGAAGATTATAGCAGTAAAAGGGCTTGGCGGTTTTCATATTGGATGCGATGCGAAAAATAAAGATGCGGTAGAAAGGCTGAGGCTTGCAAAAAGAAAAAGCAACAAGCCTTTTGCGCTTATGGCGCCTGATATCTGGACAATAGAAAAATATTGTGAGGTATCAGAGGAGGAAAAGAAGATTTTAAATTCCAATAAAAGGCCTGTTGTTCTTTTGAGGAAGAGGGCGGATGCCGGTTCCTTGCCTGATGCAGTAAGTCCTGATAACCAGTATCTTGGTTTTATGCTTCCATATACGCCGCTGCATTACCTTTTGTTTTATTATTCTTTATCAGGGCTGACAGCTGACAGCTATCAGCTATTAGCTAACTTTGATGCCCTTATCATGACGAGCGGAAATCTTTCTGAGGAACCGATTGTTATTGATAATAATGAGACAATCTCAAAATTATCCGATATAGCAGATGCATTTTTAATCCACAACAGGGATATTTTCATGCGCACTGATGATTCAGTTGTCAGAAGTCACTTTTTAAGGCATAAGGCAAAACCGCTGTTTATCCGCCGTTCGCGCGGATATGCGCCTGACCCTATATTTTTAAATGACGATGGCCCTGAGGTGCTTGGGTGCGGGGCTGACATAAAAAACACGTTTACGCTAACAAAGGGCAGTTATGCAATTCCGAGCCAGCATATAGGAGATATGGAAAATTATGAGACAGTAAAGTTTTTTGAAGAGAGCCTCAGGAATCTGAAAGCTGTTTACAGAGCAAATCCTGTTGCCATAGCGTATGATCTGCATCCTAATTATTTTTCAACGCAATGGGCATTAGCGCAATCTCAAATTTCAAATCTTTCGCCTCAGGCTAACCCGCCCGAGGCGGGCAAATCTCAAATTCAATATTTCGGCATTCAGCATCATTATGCGCATATAGCCTCTGTGATGGCAGAAAACGGCATTAAGAAAAAGGTCATGGGCGTTGCATTTGACGGTACGGGTTACGGCGCTGATGGTAATCTCTGGGGCAGTGAGTTCTTAATTGCTGACCCGGAGGATTTTAAGAGGGCAGGGCATTTTAAATACATCCCATTGCCGGGCGGCGAGATGGCAGTCAGAGAACCCTGGAGGGTGGCAGTGAGTTATATAAAAGATATTGCAGGGGATGAGGCTATGCATTATCTGGGTTCCATAGGGTTTATTGAAAAGTATGGCAAAGATAATATAGATAATATCCTGAAAATAATTGATAACCGGGAATTTTCACCTCTGTCATCAAGTGCAGGGAGGCTTTTTGACGCGGTTTCGGCAATGCTTGGGATATGCGATAGAAATACATTTGAGGGAGAGGCTGCAATGGCGCTTGAATCTTATGCAGCGTATGATATAGATGATGATTACCCCGTGGATGTTATATTCAAGGAGAAGATAATAGTTGATTTTTCTTTGACAATATTGCGGCTGATAGAGGATATAAGATGCGGGACTGCCAGAGATATTATCACTGCGAAGTTTCATAATACCATCGTGACGGTTATCGAAAGAGTCATCCTGAAGCTGAGCACAATTT
>JACRGY010000179.1 GCA_016212165.1 Nitrospirota bacterium | reverse complement strand
CTTCGCTCCTGGTAAATTTCCTGAGGCTTGAAAGCATCTTCTGATACCTCCTGTAGCCTCGTATCCTACTAAAAATTGAGTATGCACGTGCATAATGGTCCATTACTCCCTAATGTCGCATATGTATCGTAACTTTTCCAGTTGAGTTAAAAATTATGTCAGGCCAAAGCAGAAATGCCCTAATCCGTCAAAACAGGGATAGCGGAGCAGGATATGTGGTAGAATGTTTTTATGGCGGACAATTCCTTAAGGCTGCTTCAGGAAAGAATAGACTCTGTAATAAAGGGAAAACAGGACGCTGTCAAGATGGCGATTGTTACCCTCCTTGGAAGGGGGCATCTGATGATTGAGGACGTCCCGGGAGTTGGAAAGACAACGCTTGCATTCACGCTTGCAAAGGCTACGAACTGCTCATTCCAGAGAATCCAGTTTACGAGCGACATGCTCCCGACGGACATTATCGGTGTAAGCATATATAATCCCGATACAAAGAATTTTGATTTCAAGCAGGGGCCGATATTTGCAAATATAGTTCTTGCTGATGAGATAAACAGGACCAGTCCAAAGACCCAATCAGCGCTTCTTGAGGCCATGAATGAAAGAAGGGTGTCTGTTGACAGAAAGACATATACCCTGCCTGAGCCGTTCATGGTCATTGCAACACAGAACCCGATAGAGTATCACGGGACATTTCCTCTGCCAGAGAGCCAGATTGACAGGTTCATGATGCATATAAAACTTGGTTACCCCGAGGCCGCATATGAAAAGCAGGCCCTGGTCGGCCAGTCAAGCCTGGAGTTTCTTGAAGATATGCAGCCTGTTATAACAGGCGATGAGATACTGAGGATGCAGAAAATGGTGGATGCCGTGAAAGTTGATGGCAGCCTCCTTGATTATCTTATGGATGTCATAAACGCAACAAGGAATGATGAGAAGATAAGGCTCGGGGCGAGCACAAGAGGGGCGCAGTTTCTCCTTAAGGCTGCAAAGGCCAATGCATTTTATGAGGGAAGGGATTATGTTGTACCTGAAGATATAAAGGACCTGTCCCCGACTGTTCTTGGCCATAGGCTGATTCTTAAGGCAAGGGCTTCAATATATGATGCTGAAGTAATAATGAAAGAGATATTGGAGCGTATTCCTGTGCCGGTGTAGTTATAGCTCCCATCCTATTTTAGGAGGGGCAGGGGTGGTAAATGAATGGCAGAAAGATTTATAACATAATAGAAATTTTATTTCTAATCAAACCACCCCTTACTCCCCTCCTTAACTAAGGAGGGGAACAAAAGAGGCTGATAACTGCAAGATTCTATGAAACCCACTAAAGAAGGGAAAAGATTTCTGCTTGCCACTCTGCTTATAGCAGTGGCTGCCGCCAACACAGGCAATAATCTCATCTATCTCATCCTTGCCATGATGCTCTCGATACTTGTAATCTCAATTGCCGTGCTGAACCTGAATCTCCGGGGCTCAGCCCTTGGTTTTTCGATAGCACAGCCTGTCTTTGCAAAGAGCAGGGCAGGATTCAGTGTATCGTTGTCAAACAGGAAAAAATTTATTCCTTCATATTCAATACATGTAACTTTTCCTGAAGGCATAGAAGGGGAATGCATTATCCCTCGTATTTCGCCGTCATCACGGGTCTCAGTGGATATTGCCGGCATATTCAAAAAAAGAGGCATATACAGATACGGAGATTTTTCTGTTTCAAGCAGTTTTCCGTTCATATTATTTGCAAAAAATATTAAGGCCCATATTGGAGGAGAGGTTATAGTATATCCGGAGATAAAGGAAACAGATGAGTTAATGCCTGAAATGACAGGTTCTGATTACGACCAGTATGTTACAAGACACGGTACAGGCGATGAATTTTTTATGATACGCGACTTCAGGTACGGGGACAGCATGCGAAGGATCCAATGGAAGGCATCTGCAAAAACAGGAAAACTTATGGTGAAGGATATGGGGATGGATGACCCCAGGCTTATTACCATAATCCTTGACAATATAAAACCATTGAACAAGGAATCGTTTGAGAAGGCAGTCTCTTTTGCGGCATCCGTTGCATATAAATTTATAAGGATGGGGTTTTTTGTCAGGCTGTTGACCTGCAAAAAGCTTATCCCCTTTGGCAGCGGGCAGGAACAGCTTTTCAAGATACTCGATGTGCTGGCATTGATAGATGAGGAAGATACATGGGAATGTCCCATGATGCATGAGATGCAGGGCACAGGCGTGCTGATACTAAAATCTGAAGACTCTTCATTAAAAAAAGCGGCTTCTATGTGCAGTATGGTGATTAATGCCTCAGATTTATAAAATATTAACAGCAGTCCTTGCCTTTACCGGCTGCGGCGGGCTGGTCATAACAGGGCAGTTAAACCCTTTAATGCTCATATCCGGCATAGGCCTTATACCCGGGTATATAAGGTTCTGGAAAGACATGCCAAATCTGTCCAGGTGGACAATAGGCGGACTCTCAATCGCAACGCTTTTTCTTTTCGCAGTTGATACATTAATAATTACAGGCGATATGTTTATTGCTGTGGCGCATCTCACTATAGTGTTTCAGGCAATAAAGAGTTTCGACCTTAAGGAGCCGTGGGACCATCTGCAGGTATATTTTATGTCCCTGCTCCAGTTGATTATTGCCTCGGAGCTTACAAGGTCTGCTGCCTTTGGTCTCATATTTGTTATCTTCCTTGTTGCGCTTGTTACAGCAATGGTTATATCACATTTTCTGAAAGAGGGCACTGTAAGAAAAATCAGGCTCAGGGGGCCTGTAATAGCCATATCTCTGCTGACGCTGGTTATAACAATCTTATTTTTTATCTCTACCCCGCGGGTCATAGGAGGCCTATGGGGGAAAAGCCGGACGAAAAATATTAAAACTGCCGGTTTTTCGGAAAAGGTTGATTTTGGTTCTTTTGGCGATATTAAACTTGATCCAACGATTGTGATGAGAGTTGAGATGCCGGAAAAAGCAGAAGGCCAGCTTTACTGGAGAGGGATGATGCTTGATTATTTTGACGGTGTCTCATGGAGAAATACCCTCAAGCAAAAGGTCAGGATACCGAAGAGCGGCTATTCGTTTGTTGCAATGCCGGTTTCTCCCGGCAGTGTTTTGACCCAGAAGATATTTCTTGAGCCTTTGGACTCTGACGTTATATTCGGGCTGGGGACTATCGCCAGGATAGAGATTGAGAGCAGGGCTATGTTCATTGACGGGGGAGGAGCAATCTTTGTCCCTGAAAAGTCTCCCAAAAGGATGAATTATACTGCATACAGCATATTGGAAGAACCTTTGATATCAGATAATACCTCTTATCACGTTCAGTTCCCTTCTGGTTTGAATAAGATTGCTGGATTTGCACGAGAAATTACAAAAGGTTCCGGCACAGCCATGGACAGGGCATTGAAAATAGAAAAATATTTAAAGACTAACTATATCTATTCTTTGAAAACTGCTTCTCCCCCAGGAGGCGTCAATCCAATAGAGGATTTCCTCTTCAATTCAAGACAGGGTTATTGCGAACATTACGCAACGTCAATGGCTCTTATGCTCAGGGCTGTCGGGATACCTTCAAGGGTTGTTACGGGCTTTTTCGGCGGTGAGAGGAATAAATATGGCGGCTATATCATAGTCAGGCAGAGTAATGCGCATTCGTGGGTTGAGGCTGCGATTGTCGGGAGATGGAAGAGATTTGACCCGACCCCTCCTGCGCCTTTGATAGAGGCGCCGTCCATGTTTTCCCTGTATCTTGATTCCATGAGAATGAAATGGTACAGATATGTTGTGAATTTCAGTTCATCAGACCAGAAAAGGCTGATAGAGTATATATCCATTCCGCTTTTGAAGATACCTGATATGCCGGAGGTCAGGGTATACGGGGTCAGAACATTAGCCTATGCCCTTGTTATTATAATCAGCGCCGTGATGCTGGTCTTGCTGCTTAGGCGGTTCAGGATTTACAGATATGAATTTGTAACAGCGAAATACCTGAAGTTCAGGAGTTCCTTAAAACGCAAAGGCGCAAATATAATGATATCCTCAACCCCGTCTGATGTGATGAAGGAAGCAGTAAGGCTGGGAATGAGTGAAGGGGCAGCTGATTTTATAAGCCTGTATGAAAGGGCAAGATTCGGAGGCAGGGGAATGAATGACGAGGAAAAGAAAAGGTACAGGGCTATGTTTTAAGCAGTTTTGTGCAGGGCTTATACTGTCTTCATTGATGTCCGGTTTCCGCCTGCTAACCTGCTCTGGTCCATAAGTCTCCTCGCCCGTTTTAATAACAGTTCCACTGTATCGGTTCTCTGAGCAAGTGTTGCCCCAATTGAAATAGTAGCCTTAATGGTATCTGCCCCTGCAGAAAAACTGGATTGTTCAACAAGAAAACGAAACCTCTCTGCCGCAGTATATAACTGTTCCTCGCTGGTATTTACTATGATGGCGATAAACTCTTCCCCTTTCCATCGGCCTATAATATCAGAGGTTCTTGAATTGAATAATAAAGTCTTTGCAGACATCTTTAATACCTTATCTTTAATATCATGCCAGAATGTACTGCTGGACTTTTTTGGTTTATCTATATAGATAAAAAGAAGCCCGAAGGGCCAGCCATATCTGAACAGGGCATCTAGCCTTCCATGCAGGTTCATCTCAATACATCCCTTATTGACCAGCATTGTGAGGCTGTCAAGCAGGGCCATTTTTTCCAGCTCTTCAATCCTCTGGCTAACCGAAATGGAAGGTGAATTGTCTCTGAATATCTCTGCTGCTCCTGTAATCCGGTTATTTGTATCTGTTATCGGAACCACACGCACTAAAACCGGGAACCGGTGCCCGTCTTTATGAAGAAAATACACTTCTGTTTCATGCCTGCGGCCGTCGGCAAGGGCTCTTGAAATTAAACATAAGTCCTTAGAGGAATCAGTATCTCTATCAGTGATATTAAGAAAAATCTTGTCCGAACAATTCCTTCCTATAACCTCAGAACTCTTGTAGCCTGTAATCCTCTCTGCGCCTTTATTCCAATATGTAATCTTTTTATCAAGGTTTACGCAGTATACCCCGTCATAGAGGTCGTCCATCAGTTTTTTATAGGATTCGTTATCTATTTCCATCCGTGCACCAAATAATATGATTTATGAACATACTCTGTTTTTGCCGGTTGATTTGGCCCTGTATAAGGCCTTGTCAGCGTTTTCAAGAATATCTTCCCATTTATTTTCCAGTTTTTCCATATCAAATGCTGCAACGCCGCAACTTATAGTCAGAATGCCGATAGCAGTGCCCCGGTGCTCAATGCCCATGGACTCGATCCCATCCCTGATTTTTTCCGCAACAGTAAGTGTGGTCTTCATATCTTGATCCGGAAGGGTAATGACCATTTCTTCGCCGCCGTACCTGAAAACATCGTCAGACATGCGGATGGAACTCTTGATAGAGTCTGCCACTCTTCTGAGTATATTATCTCCTGCGAGGTGGCCATAAGTATCATTATAAAGCTTAAAGTTGTCTATGTCGCACATGATTATGCCGTAACCATACGCATATCTGCAGGCGCGATGGTGTGTTTTTTCTATAGTTTCATAAAAGCTCAGGCGATTGCCTGCTCCGGTCAGGGTATCCAGCCTTACAAGTTCTTCCAGTTTGACATTTAATCTCTGGAGGCTTTCATTTTTTGCTGTAAGCTCTTTTTCGAGAGTTAATATGCGCTCGCCTGCCCTTACTCTCACCTGAAGTTCACTCCGGTCAAATGGTTTTACCACATAGTCGTCAACGCCTGCCTTAAGGCCCTCGATTATGTCCTCTTTCTTGTCTTTGCCTGTAAGCATGATAAAATAAACATACCCTTTATCTTTCGATGAACGAAGCATTCGGCATAAGGTGAGACCGTCCATAACAGGCATCATCCAGTCCGCAACAACGAACTTCAGATTCTCATTCATAATGATATCCAGAGCCTTCTGGCCGTTTTCCGCAGTTATAATCTCATACCCCCAGCCCTCGAGTGTTTTCTGGAGAAGTTTTCTCGATACAGGGTCGTCTTCAACGACTAATATCCTCATATGTTTTTCTCTCTATGCATGCAAAGTCTTTGCAAAAAGCTCCAACTGCAAGATCTCGGATTTTAAAGTTTCAACCAGAACAGAGATATCTTCCAAATCATTATTACGGCCCTTGTTTTCAATGCTTAATGCAACATAAGATACCATATCTGCACTCAGCATTCCCGCTGCTCCTTTTACGCTGTGACCGATATTATTCACCTTATCGGCATTGCCTGATTTTACCGCATCTTCAAGAAATTTTATCTGTTCAGGGACATAACTCAGGAATTCATCTACCATTCTTTTGAAAAATTCCATGTCGTTGTCAAACCTCTCCATAGCGGTCTTCATATTGACAGGGGACTCATAACCTTCTCCTGCTTCCTTTTCCTTATGGGCAGGCATAGGGTTAGCAGCCTGAATTACTGCTTTCTCTTTAATTTCTGCTTCACTTTCTGCAGTATCTTCTATCCCGGCCTTAACCCATTTCTTTATAATACTGAACATTTCCTGCTGGTTTATCGGTTTTGAGATATAGTCATCCATACCGGCTACTATGCAGCGCTCCCGGTCTCCTTTAAGCGCATGTGCAGTCATGGCAACTATAATGCTGTGCCTCCTGTCTTTTTCTTTTTCCCGTATCAGCCTTGCGGCTTCGAACCCATCCATCACAGGCATCTGTATGTCCATGAAGATAATGTCATAATTTTTTTTGTCCAATGCCTTAACTGCAAGCTGCCCGTTTTCTGCGATGTCAACCTTATATCCGGCTTTCTTAAGCATAGTTGCCGCCATTTTTTGATTAACAGGATTGTCTTCTGCAAGGAGGATATGGATATTTTCGAACTTCCTTTCAGTTATTCTGTGCCTTGTGATAACAGGATGTCCAGTCTTTTTTTCTTTTTCAGTCTCTTTCGTGCTTATCGCTGCAATAATTGTATCCAGCAGCAAAGACTGTTTTACAGGTTTGACAAGATACCCGTCACAGCCTATATTGCGCAGATGCGCAACATCTCCGCGGCTTCCAAGAGATGTCAGGATTATTATTGCGGTATCACTGATTTCCGGGGTATTTTTTACAATGATAGTTGTATGTTCTCCGTTCATGCCCGGCATCTGCATATCGAGCAATACGACCTTAAACGGCGTTCCTGCACGCGCTGCATCCTTCAGAAGATTGACAGCCGCAGAGCCGCTAGAAACAGCCTCGGCATAACAGCCGAAACCCTCAAGCATCTTCACAAGGATTGCCCTGTTTGCTTCGTTGTCGTCAACAACAAGCGCCTTCAGGCCTTTTATATCGTGCGGCGCTTCTTCTGCAGCGGTATCCTCTTTCTTTTGTTTTTCAAAGGACAAGGAGAACCAGAATTTGCTTCCTTTGTTTTCCTCGCTTTCGACTGATATCTCGCCGCCCATCATATTGACCAGTTTCTTTGATATCGAGAGCCCCAGCCCGGTGCCTCCGTACATGCGTGTGGTGGAGCCGTCTGCCTGAACAAAGGCATCAAATATTGTCTTTTGCTTATCTTTTGGTATGCCTGCCCCGGTATCGGCCACAGAAAAAAGTATAAAGGCGGTTTTATCTGTTTCTTCCAGAAGCTCAACATTTATTATCACTTCACCCTTTTGTGTGAACTTGACGGCATTGCTGCCAAGGTTCAACAGGATCTGCCGGAGCCTGCCTGAATCTCCCTTAACTAGGGAAGGGACGTCCTGATGTATAAGATATGCAAGTTCTATTTTTTTATCCGCGGCCTGGGATACAAGGGCATCAACTACACCTTCTATTGTAAGCCTCAGATTGAAATCTATAATATCAAGTTCCAGCCTGCCTGATTCAATCTTGGAAAAATCAAGGATATTATTGATAAGGTCAAGCAATTCATAGCCGCTTTTCTGAACGTTTTTCAAGTAATCCCTTTGCTCCTCTGTAAGTTCTGTGTCAAGCGCAAGCGCAGTCATGCCCAGTATGCCGTTCATAGGCGTCCGTATCTCATGGCTCATATTTGCAAGGAACTCTGACTTTAATCTGTTCGCCTCCTCTGCGATATGCCTTGCTGATATGAGTTCATTGTGCTTGTCCTGAAGTATATGCATCATATTATTGAAGGTCTCCCTTGTCTCATATACCTGTTCCCGCGTAGCCTTCATATATACCGTACATTCCTTGCAGTCAGAATATTTTTTTGCGAACTGCCCCTGTATCACGCCTCCGCAGTGAGTGCCTGCTATCTGCCAGCATCTTACATTTCTCTTCCCGTAGACAGGGCATTCCTTGTATGTACAATTTTTTACTTCCCAGCAGGTAGGGATGTAAGGATTGTCCAACTGCTCGTAGATATACGCCTCAAAACCCTTTTTCTTCTCAACCTCTGTTATGATGCCGGAAAAAGTATCAAGGGCGGAACTGAGGTTGTTTCTGTCTTTTTGAATCCTGATATAAGCGCTCTCCAGTTCGGCTGTCTTATTTTCCAGTTCTTCCACTGTCCTTTGTAATGTCTCTTCTGCCTGTTTGCGTTTGGTAATGTCACGGAAAATGCTGCGAAAAGCAACAGGTTTGCCGTCTTTTAAATGGCAGTCAATGCTTCCTGCCACAATGATTGTTTTTTCATCTCTTGTTATAAATCTGGTTTCAAAGGTATCCACTTTTTCTCCAGACAGCAAATGCTTAAATATATCTGCAAATCTTGCCCGTTCTTCAGGATGCACGACATTCAAAAAAGACAGCCCGCTTGCTTCTTCCTCGGCATAACCCATTGCCTTAAGCCACGAACGGTTGACATATGCTATAGAACCATTCGGGTTTATTATCTGGATAAGGTCGCTGGCGCTGTCAAATAAATCCCTGTATCTCTCCTCGCTTTCCCTTAATGCCTCTTCTGCTCTCTGTATGGTGCGCAATGGCAAAATTCTTAAAGTAACAAAAATCATCGCTCCGGTAAACACCCCGATGAATGAAAATACGCCTGTGCGCACAAGCAAAGCCCGAAGAGAGCGGGATATTTCTACCCTGCCAACAACTCTGCCTGATTCCATAAGAGGCGCTGAGCGAGTGATAAACGGAAGAGGGATGTTATCGGAGCTCTCGGCAACGACTACATTTTTTTCATTGAGGAGTTTCCTGATCTCTCCGAGTCCCTGTTTGAGGCGTAGCGAGATGGCCTTATTAAGTTCTCCCCTCCCGATTTCATCCAATGGCACATTTATGTTGATGGAATGAGAGATAATAGCGGCATTGATTTCTGCTTCTGTCTCAAGACTCCCTGCCATGTACTGATAAGAAATGGCAAAATAACCAAGAGGAACCCCTATCACAAAGATGCCGATAACTATCCCTGAGATATAGGTAACTGTTCTGCTTATGTTACGTTTTTGGTTCAATATTCAATATGTCCTTTTGTCTTTAAACGCCGAATAGCTGTTCTCCTTTTCTTCTTTATATATCGGCTACTTATGCAATAACTTTACCGGTTCAGGAGTTAATCCGCTCCGCTTCCGGTATTTCTTAAATTATAGCCTATTGCACTTTCGATGCCTAATGTTATTTAATAAGACATTCCAAAATGACCCAGATAACAGAAGATACATTTGAGCAAACTCTAAACTCTTACGAAGAGACAACTGTGATAAACCTCGGAAGTGCAACTTTTATAGACCCGTATGGCATGGTCGGCATACTTGAGATAGGAGAACTCCTGAAGTCGGAAGGAATTAAGAAAACAATCTATCTTCCGGAATCAGAAGAAGTCCTTAAATATCTCGAACGGATGGATTTTTTTAAATATGCCGCTGAATACTTCAATCTTGATCCCTCTGAGCTGCAAATATCAGGAAAATATCTGAGAAGTTCTTATTCTGATGTTTTGCTTGAGATTACTCCGATTGAAAAATCTGATGACATTCATTTCATTGTTGGGAAGGTGAAGGACAGGGCGCATTCGATTCTTGCTAAACATCTGCATTACGATGATAAGGCGATAAACGGTTTTATCGTTGCTCTATCAGAGGTCTGCCAGAATATCATCGAGCACAGCAAGACAAAAGGGTTTGTAGGGATTCAGAAATACTCCTGGCAAAATTTAAACAAGAATATTGTAAAGATAGCTGTCATGGATATTGGAATAGGCTTCAGAAAATCTCTGTCAGGGAGGTTTGCAATAAAGAATGACTTTGAGGCAATAGATAAGGCATTGCTTCACGGCGCATCGCGCTATGCTGATGAGGGTAGGGGGCATGGACTTGCAGCAGTTAGGCGCTTTGTCAATCAATGGAATGGAAAGCTCTCCATCCGCTCAGGCAAGGCAAAGCTCTCAATCCTGCCTGATTGGGCAAGGGGTAAAGAAAAAGAGACAAGCCTTATCCCCTTCCCCGGCAGCCAGATAAACATCCTCTTGCCGGAGGTTTGAATTTAATACTTGATAAAATCCAGAGTGGAATAAATATTTATGCCCAAATCATCAAAGTCTTTATCATTACTCCAGACTGAACATTTAAGCTTCAGCGCAAGAGCTAAAAGGTGGATATCTTTTGGGTCTTTTTGTTCTATAAGTGATTTCGCATTTTGTATCTCGGTTTTATAAAAATCTTCATCACACACACAAAGTGGAAGAGTCGAAAGGGCAAGATATAGGTCCTCTGGCGGAATAGTTTTCTTTGCAGATAAAACAGGAATATATTTTTCAACCTCTCTGAAATTAAATGAGGTTGTATAAAAAGAAATGTTATCGGCTTTAAGAAAAACCGCCCTTGCCTTACCGCCGATAATTGCTGAAAGGATAGGATTAGCGTCTACTGCGAGCTTTTCGAAATTCTTCAAAGTCGTCAAGGATTTCTTCCTCTTTCGCTCCTTTCGCTTTAAGCCGTTTTTTAATGGATTCCGTGAGAGTTAGAAAAAGGTCTTTTTTAAATTCAAAAGGGATCGTCTCTAAAGGCACAGGGAAAAATATCCCTGCAACCTCACCACGCCTCATGATTATCAAAGGCTCTTTTGTCTTTAAAGCCTTCGTTGCCTTATCCCTGAACTCCTTTACCGTCATTAGTTTCATATGACCACCTCCATGACCACATTGTAACATAATGAGCATAGCTGTTTAAACCTACTTAGGCTGTCATTGCGAGGTCGCTGCGACTGTGGCAATCTTACCTTCATTTTTCCCTTGACATAGACCTTTATTTTATGGTTCAATTGAATCAATTGAAGTAATGCGGAGGGCATTAATGCAATATAAAACCTTTCGAGACGCAATAGTAAATATCGACTGGAAACTGTTGCAGCAACAGAAAAAGACGCTCGAACAGCTATTAATTAGCTTATCTTACTGTGAGAAAATATCGAATGTTACTGACAAAAAAATCAATACCGTATGGGGTCTGATTGAATTTATTGAGAACCTTCAAGATGTGCACAAGCTCGAACCGAATAATATCGTGTCTATTGAGAAAATAAATGGCTGAAGAACCAAAATATAATCCTGAAACTGTGAAAGCTATCTTGAATGTTCTTCAAAGGGAATACGAAGCCGAAGAGGGAAGAATGAGGTTTATAACATCAAAAGTTCAAATGATGCTTACCCTTGCTGGCATTTTGTTGACTGCAATAGCATTTCTTTTTAACGCAGTGATTGATCATAATTGGCTTACCAATTTAAATAGGCTGTTGTTATTCTTTGCAGCCTCGTTCATTGTTATAGCTTTTGTACTTTTATTACACGTTATGCGAATAAGGGAATTCAAAAGAATAAAATATGAAGCTCTTGTCTCCAATTCCGAATTGAAAAAAGAGAGCGTTGAAGTCGAAAGTCGACTGATTTCTACATATGAAGACGCTTTAAAAGATAACGTTCCAGTTGTAGATAGAATGGCAAAAGTTTTTCAAAGAGGCACTGTCTCAATTAGGATTGCAATTGTCTTAATTTATATTGTCTTGCTGATTATTTTGAATATAAACCTTAAAACATTTATTGGAGGTATATCATGAGCGATAAAGAAAAAGATACAGGAGCAAACAATTCGCCACAAAATTCAAACAATAACAATCAGGATAAGCCACAGAGTTATGGCACTGAAATTGTCTTGAAAGGATTGAATCCATTAAAACCAATAAGTTATGGGACTGAAAGAATTGTGCAAAGCAAAAGATTCGTTCCAGACACAGAGAAATCAGATGAGTGACAAAAAGGCAAAAACGAAGAAGTCCAAAAAAGCACAATCGCAACAAGATAAACCAAAGCCATATCCATTAAGAAGTGCTTTACAAGGAGTGCCACCAACATCTCATGGCATATCAGTAATACCTAACAAAAAAGGTGTGGTGGTTACAAATCTGTTCATTGACCAGAAGGCGGATAAGGAACGTTTAAAGGGGTGAGGAAGGAAAAGTAAGTATAATTCATGTGCAATTATTGCTGAAAAACTAACTGCGATATGAAATGATAATCTATGAAACTCCTTAAATATAGGCGGAAACATGACTAAAAAAAAGAAGACACTGGCGGCAGAATTAAAAGCTGGTTATCTACTTGATTTTATCAGTGGCGAGCAGGTCAAGGCTACACCCGAGGAAATAGAGGCGGTTCAAGTATTTGCTCAGCGCCTAGTAGATGATTACGATTATCCGAAATTATACATCCAAACGCGCCCACAACATCGTGTAAGGAAACGTCCCTCTGACGAGGGAAAAACCTACCCGGTGGACATCGCCGTTTTCCGTTCGCCTAAGAAGATCGAAGACAATCTGTTTATGGTTGTGGAGTGCAAGAAAAAGAACCGTAAGGATGGTGCAGCCCAGCTCAAACTCTACATGGATATGTCATCTGCTGAGGTTGGCGTTTGGTTCAATGGTGATGAGCATGAGTATTTGCGAAAAATACACCATAAAGACGGCTCGCGCACATATACGCCGCTCCCCAACATTCCCCGCCATGGCCAGCGTATCGAGGACATAGGTCTCTATGCCCGTAAGGATCTCAAGAAGCCTTCCAATTTAAAGGCCGTATTCCGAGACCTGCGCAATCACCTTGCCGGTATGACAACGGGCATCACTCGCGACGAAGCGTTGGCGCAGGAGATCATCAACATACTGTTCTGCAAGATTCTCGACGAGCAGGAAACCGACCAAGACAAGACCGTGACGTTCCGGGCTGGCGTTGGAGAAAAGCCTGAGGCTGTTCAAGAGCGCATCCTCAATCTTTTCGAGCGCGTGAAGACGGCGACATACGAAGATGTCTTTGACAAAAACGACAGCATAAGTCTCGATGCAGATAGTCTTTGCTATGTGGTCGGCGAACTCCAGAACTACTGTGTCATGGATGCCGATCGCGATGCTATAGGCGATGCCTTCGAAGTGTTCATCGGCCCTGCTCTGCGTGGAGCGGAAGGTCAATTCTTTACCCCGCGCAACGTGGTCAAGATGATGGTGGATATCCTTGACCCGAAGCCCGGCGAAAAGATTATAGATCCAGCTTGTGGCTCCGGCGGTTTTCTCATCTGTGCGTTGGAGCACGTTTGGATACAACTAAGGAGTCAGGCCAAACGCAAGGGATGGACAGAAAAACAGCTTTTCAAGCGCGAGGTCGAGGTTGCCACAGACTGTTTTCGGGGCATCGACAAGGACGCGTTCCTTGCCAAGGTCTGCAAGGCATACATGGCGCTCGTGGGCGACGGACGCGGGGGCGTGTTCTGCGCGAACTCTCTGAACAGGCCGGAAGACTGGTCGCATGGTTTGAGGGAGAAGGCAAGGTTCGGAGTATTTGACGTTGTTGTTACAAATCCGCCATTCGGCAAGAAAATCATTGTAAAAGGCGCCCCTATTCTTTCCCAATACGACTTCGGTCATAAATGGGAGCGGAACAAAGAGACAAAGGAATTGGAGAAGACAACAACTCTTCACGAGGATCAGCCCCCCCAAATACTATTCTTGGAGCGATGTTTGCAATTTCTGAAACCGGGGGGGCGCTTGGGCATTGTTTTGCCAGAGGCCGTATTCGGAATGCCTACATACGAATATGTGGTAACCTATCTTCGAAGAAAGGTCAAGTTACGAGGTATCGTTTCAATGCCCGAGTCGCTTTTTAAGACAAGCGGAAAAGGCGGGACTCACGCTAAGACATGTGTTTTGTTTCTGGAAAATACGCCACCCAACCCAGATGAGGACTGGGATATTTTTATGGCAGATGCCAAGTGGTGTGGTCATGACTCAAGGGGCAACCCAACAATACGGAAAAACGAACGTGGAGAGGAAGCGCTCCTTGATGATATTCCTCAAATCACTGAGCGCTACATCGATCTAACCAGAAGGAAAAAAGGCGTGGGATGGGATCGTACTGGTTTTATGCACAACATGTTATCTACAAAGAATGGCATATTCATCTCTAAATATTATGACCCCCAGTTAGATAAGTACCTGCGGAAGCTCGCCAAAACGCATGATCTAATCTCTCTGCAAGATCTTGTGAAAAGCAAGACTATCACGTGGGACACCGGTATCGAGATCGGCAAGATGGCATATGGGACGGGACATATTCCCTTTATACGAACATCGGACATCTCGAACTGGGAACTCAAGGGCGATCCTAAACAAAGCGTCAGCGAGGAAATCTACGAGGCAAATAAACAGGATGTGCAGGCGGAGGACATTTTTGTAGTCCGAGACGGGACTTATCTTGTTGGTACGTCCTGCATTTTGACTGAGGACGACACGAAGATTCTCTATTGCGGCGGCATGTACAAACTGCGCGTCAAGGACAAGAAAAAACTCAATCCTTACCTCTTGCTTGCTCTCCTGAATACTCCGATTGTGCGGCGTCAAATGCGCGCCAAGCAATTCACCCGCGATATTATCGATACGCTGGGCAAGCGCTTGTTTGAAGTGGTACTGCCGATTCCAAAAGACGCCAAGATTCGCAAGAAGATCGGAGATGAAACCCGGCGTGTGATCGAGACGCGCGTCCACCTCCGTAACCGTGCGAAAGAAATCGCACTCGAAGTAGAAGGAATCGCATTTGATAAGAAAGGCGCTGTGGAAGCTATTGAAGAGATTTAGGTATAAATACGATGCTTGAAGAGCGGATAAGGCACCGTTTAAAGGGGTGAGGAAGGAAAAGTAAACGAGCCGAATAATATTGTGCATTTTGAGAGGATAGATAGGGAGATAAAAAGCTGAATAAAAAGTAGGTGTGTGTTCCCAGTAAATTCCCTGACCACAGATGACGAGATGCAGTCAGTAGAGGTCTCGGGAACTAAGTAATAATGGACAGGAAGAAATAATAGGAAATATGAGTCATTCACAATGATAAAAACAGATACAGTTCTTATTTTGGGGGCGGGAGCAAGCATGGATTATGGCTTTCCTTCCGGCAAAGACTTAATCGAAGATATAATCAACTATCTTCACGGCAATATTGCGAGTATTTTTCCTTTAAAAAAGAAATTTTGTGTTGCTCTCACATTGCAGAAATATTGTGAGATGGAATTGCAAGACAATCGAACACTTTACGATTGCTACGTAAAGGTTGAAAATTTTCAAAGAGCTTTGAGGTATGCATCTCCCGCTTCAATAGATGATTTCATTCATAAAAACAGAGAAGACGGATTTGATGTTATTGGAAAGATTTGTATTGCTCTTTCCATTTCAAGTTACGAAAAAGAAAATGAAGACTTTTTCACGATGCAAACATCAACAGGACAAAACCATCGCTACTTCGATAAACTACCTCATTTACTAAAAGAGCACTTGGAAATAAGAGACGGTTGGTATCAATATCTGTGGGAAAAAATTTATGAGGGTTGCGATAATATAGAAGATAGTTTAAGAAGGTTATTGTTTATAACTTTTAATTATGACAGGTCATTAGAATATTTTCTTTATACAAGACTTATAAACATGATGGGGATGTCTCCTGACAAAGCATCTGAAGTTTTCAGGGAGAGTGTCTTTATTTATCATGTTTATGGACAAATAGGATATTTAAAATGGCAGGGGAATAATGTGCACGAGAATCCTTATCGACCATTAAAATTAGACCGGCTATTCGAGCATATTCCTATAGGTTTTGCTCCTGAAGATATCGAGAAACAATCAGATCAGATAATTTCTAAATTAGAGTCTAAAGATAGTGATTGTGTAGTTCAGGTGTTATCACTTGCAAAAGGAATAAGAACATACACTGAAACAAGTATTCCAACAGAGCAAAATTTTCCGCTAAGGTTACTACACCCTAAGAACATTTTTTTCTTGGGGTTTGGATATCATCCTCAAAATTTAGAATGGCTTAGGAATCTTTTAGTTGATACCAATGGAACATTATACGGCACAACATATGGTTGTGGTAAACATGAAGCCATAAAAATTACATGTAAGCTTCACGAAGTCTTTCCATCTGCCACCTTGAGGCAAGAACCTTTTCTAACTTCTTCCCAGTATAAGATAAAAGAATATTTTTCGCATGTAATGGATATAGTGTAAAAATCATGACATTGAAATATAAACCAAAAGCGGGAAGGTTATATTAAGTGAGCACTACAATACCTATCCCCATCATAATCATCGGCGATAAGGGTGAGATTTAAAATTAGAATTGGAGATAGGCAATGAGTAAAATATTTATTAATAAAAAGTCTGTTTGGTTTATGTACAAGCCCTGCGATGCAAAGTATCTGATAGTGGCAGTGGAAGGCGGCAAATAATTAGATGATTAAGTACAATCTCTATAAACTCCTTAAGGAAGAACTCAAAAACGGTTCTGCCGACCTTGTCACGCGGAATTCAGGGCAGGCGATAAGGGAGCGGATTGAGCGGGATATTGCAAATGAAAAGGATGGCGAGGTCATTGCCCTCGATTTCTCGAAGATTGGAGTTATTGATTATTCCTGCGCTGATGAGATTGTGGCAAAGCTCATCTCAAGGCTGGTGAGCAATGAATACGGGGATAAATATATTGTCTTAACAGGGCTTAACGAGAACCAGAAGGAAAACATAGAGGTTGCGCTTGAAAGAAAAGACCTTGCTGTGATGGCGGTCATGAAGGACGGGGAAAATATTCTTATAGGAAATCTTAACAACTATTTGCAGGAGACTCTTAACTTTGTTTCTAAGAAAGAAAAGATAACAGCTAATGACCTTTCTACTACCTTAAAACTTCCTGCAAACACGAGCGGCACACGGTTATTGAATCTTCATAAGAAAAGACTTGTTAAAAGGATAGATGAGATAAGAGACGGCGGAAGGGTTTGGGTATATCAGTCGTGTTTGTAGTATAATCGGAGGTTGCCTGAATAAAAAATTTAGATTCCGTATCAAGTGCGGAATGACAATAAGAGGATTCAAATAATGTCTGAACTAACGCCTTTAATGAAGCAATATTCCAGCATCAAAGAGAAACATAAGGACTGCATCCTTATGTTCAGGCTCGGGGATTTCTACGAGATGTTCGGGGAGGATGCAAGGATTGCATCAAAAATCCTCCAGATCGCCCTTACGTCAAGAGATAAATCAAAGGAAGAACCTGTTCCCATGTGCGGGATACCCCATTTTGCCTCCGAGACTTATATAACAAAGTTAATCAAGGCAGGGCATAAAGTCGCAATATGCGAGCAGCTGGAGGACCCAAAAGAGGCTAAGGGCATAGTCCAGAGGGATGTTGTGAGGGTGATAACACCGGGCACGCATGCGCCGGAACACCCGAAGGAAAACAACTACATCCTCAGTTTTTTCCCTGACGGAAAAAAACACGGCATAGCAGCAGCAGACATATCAACAGGAGAATTTGTCATATACGAAACCACAGAGCCTGTCGAGGATGAATTCAGCAGGTTTGAACCAAGGGAGATTGTCTGTCCAAAGACGCTGAAAGAAAATATCCATTATTCGGAGATATTAAAAAATTTTTATACGACTGCGCATGAAGACTGGGCATTCGATTATGCAGAGGCATACAGGACCCTTTTAATGCATTTTAAGGTATCGTCACTTGACGGATACGGCTGCGAAGGAATGAATGCCGCAATATCCGCTGCCGGTGCGCTTGTAAATTATCTTACAGATACCCAGAAAGAAAACCTGAATTTTAAAAAGATATCAACGCTGCGGCAGGCATCCTTTATGCTGCTTGACGCAGCCACCCAGAGAAATCTTGAACTGATACATAACCTTAAAAACAGGACAGTCGGAGACTCGACTCTACGAGAAGAAAACACCCTTCTCTGGGCGCTTGACGAGACATTGACTTCAATGGGAGGAAGGTATCTCAGGGGGTTAATACTGAGGCCTTTTATAGACATAAAAGAGATACACAGGAGACAGGGGGCTGTTGAGCATCTTGTTGGTGATTATGAACTGATAGAGGTTCTTCGCGGCAATTTCAGAAAGGTTCAGGACATTGAAAGACTGGCAAACAGGGTTGCTGCAAAAAGCGCTAACCCGCGGGACCTGATCGCAATTAAAAATTCCATTACATATCTGCCTGCAATTAAAAAAGCGCTTCTTTTATCTCAGGAACCATACCTGAAGTCAATAGCGGATGAGATATCGGAATTCTCTCTTATGAAGTCCCTGATAGAAGCATCTGTTATGGACAATCCTCCCTTAAGCCTTCGCGACGGCGGGATTGTAAAGAAAGGTTACAACAAAGAGATTGATGAGCTGAGGAAGATATCAACCAGCGGAAAAGATTTTATCGCGGAACTTGAGATGGATGAAAAAAAGAAGACGGGTATCTCATCCCTTAAGGTCGGCTATAACAGGATATTCGGGTATTACATCGAAGTGACAAAGACAAATCTCGAACAGGTTCCTGACTATTACATAAGGAAGCAGACCCTGGCTGGAGGAGAAAGGTTTATAACCCCTGAACTCAAGGAATATGAATCAAAGGTCCTGGGCGCGGAGGAGAAACTGAAAAATCTTGAGTATCAGGCCTTTAATGAAATACTGGATGAGGTTCAGAAGGAATCATTCAACCTTGCAAAGACAGCTCATGCTATTGCAGCTGCGGACTTTCTGACATCAATGGCAGTTGCAGCAAAGAGGCACAATTATGTTAAGCCTGTAATAGATGAAAGCGGTGTAATTGAGATACTGGATGGAAGGCATCCTGTGCTTGAAAGGATTCCCGGAGAAGAACGTTTTATTTCCAACAGCATACGCCTTGATACCGAGGGGCAGAGGCTTATGATAATCACAGGGCCTAATATGGCAGGGAAATCCACATACATGAGGCAGATAGCGCTTATAGTGCTTATGGCACAGATAGGCGGCTTTGTGCCTGCCTCAGAGGCAAGGATAGGGGTAGTGGACAGGATATTCACGAGAATCGGTGCATCTGATTTTATAACAAAAGGGCAGAGCACATTTATGGTCGAGATGGTAGAGACGGCAAACATACTCAACAATGCATCTTCAAAAAGCCTTATTATTATTGACGAGGTTGGAAGAGGAACGAGCACATTTGACGGGATAAGCATTGCCTGGGCTGTTGCCGAGCATATAGCAAAGACATTAAAGGCCAGGACCCTGTTTGCAACTCATTACAATGAATTAACAGAACTCAGCCTTACGCTTGACGGCGTAAAGAATTACAATGTCTCGGTAAAGGAATGGGGGGATGAGATAATATTCCTGAGAAAGGTTGAAGAGGGGCCTGCCGATAAAAGTTACGGCATTCAGGTTGCCCGGCTTGCAGGCCTTCCTTCGGAGGTCATAGGAAGGGCCAAGGAGGTCCTTACAAATCTTGAGAAAGAAGAATTGAATGAGGCAGGCGAACCGAAATTTGCAGGCCGCAGGCATAAAAAAGGCACTGTCCAGCTAGACCTGTTTGCTATAAGCCAGGACCCGTTATCGTCTGAAATAATGAACCTCGACATGGAAAAATTAACGCCCCAGGAAGCATTGCACAAGCTCAAAGAGCTGAAGAAAAAACTGGAGACGTAAAGCCTTTCTTTAAGTATTCCCCAGTGGTTAAGTATATTAAACCAATGCATGAGATTACAGGTAAAACTGTTAGTATTTTATAGAAGAAAGAGCTTTTTAATAAGGGTATTATTCAGGTATTTGTTCTGAGCATGGTTATCTTTTTTGGCCTGATTCCGGCAGAACTTAAAGTTAAACTTAAGGTAAGATTTTTTGCTTTTCCCGGAGAAACCCGTGTCTGTTTTTGAACCTTCAGGTTAAAGTATCAATCCCTTTATAAAGCACAAATTTAACAATCCTGGCATTTTAAAAAACCATCTTGACAAACCTGTCATAGAGGACTAGCATTTGAGTTATAAAAGATTTTTTTATAAAGGAGGTTGATTATTTTTCAGGTAGGGTGATAGTTTTTTATAAACAGGTGTAATACGGGGGTAAGTCAGATGAGTGAGTTAAAAGATAATCCGGGTATTACAGATAGCCTTGCAGGACAAGGCATCTCAAGAAGAGATTTTATAAAATTCTGCACATTAATGGCTGCCACATTGTCCCTTCCTTCAAGTTTTATACCAAAAATTGTTGAAGCCCTTGAAAAGAAAATGAAACCTTCCCTGGTCTGGCTTGAGTTTCAGGACTGCGCCGGAAACACGGAATCACTCTTAAGGGCAACCAAGCCCACAATAGCAGAGATAGTTCTTGATATCCTCTCCATAGATTATCATGAGACCATAATGGCGCCTGCAGGGAAACAGGCGGAAAAATCACTGATGGATGTAGTCAAGAACCAGAAAGGCAAATACATTGCTGTTGTTGAGGGTTCAATCCCGATGAAAGACGGGGGTGTATATTGCTGTGTCGGCGGAAGAAGCGCGATTGATATCGCAAAAGAGGTCTGCGGAAACGCGCTTGCAACCATATCTGTTGGTTCATGCGCTGCTTACGGGGGCATTCCCGCTGCAAATCCGAATCCAACAGGCGCCGTTGGCGTCAAGGACGCAGTCCCAGGAATAACCCTGATAAATCTGCCCGGCTGTCCTGTGAATGTTGAAAATATAACTGCGACGGTTGTGCATTACCTGACATTCGGGACTTTGCCTGCAACAGACAGGCTTGGAAGGCCCTATTTTGCCTATGGAGAGAGGATACATGACCATTGTGAGAGAAGGGCGCATTATGATGCAGGCCAGTTTGTCAGAGAATGGGGAGATGAGGGGCACAGGCATGGATGGTGCCTCTATGAGATGGGCTGCAAGGGACCTGAAACCTTCAAGAATTGCCCTGTTGTCAAATATAACGAAGGCACAAGCTGGCCTGTTCAGGCAGGGCACGGCTGCATTGGATGCGCTGAGCCGAATTTCTGGGATACGATGGCGCCGTTTTACAAGCGGCTTCCAAAGGTTCCGGGCTTTGGCATAGAAACCACAGCAGATAAGATCGGCGTGGGACTTGCTGCAGCAGCGGCTGCAGGCCTTGCTGCGCATGGCATAGCAAGGGCTATTAGAGGTAAAGATGAAAAAGAGGAAAAGGGGGAATAAATTATGGCCAGAATAGCTATTGACCCGATAACAAGGATAGAAGGTCATCTGAGAATAGAGGCACAGGTTGAAGGCGGAAAAGTAGTTGATGCGTGGTCGTCAAGCACCATGTTCAGGGGCATAGAGATTATACTGAAGGGCAGGGACCCAAGGGAGGCATGGGCCTTTACCCAGCGGATATGAGGCGTCTGAACAACGGTTCACGCCCACAGCTCCGTGAGAGCTGTAGAAGATGCATTAGGAATTAAGATACCTGATAACGCAAGGATTATAAGAAACCTTATCACGGGGATTCAGTACGTTCAGGACCATGTGATACATTTCTATCATCTGCATGCACTGGACTGGGTTGATATTGTAAGCGCTTTAAAAGCAGACCCTGCAAAGACATCCTCGCTGGCACAGTCAATTTCAGACTGGCATAATTCAAGCACAACTTATTTTAAAGGAATTCAGGACAAACTCAAGGCATTTGTGGAAAGCGGCCAGCTTGGGCCATTTGCAAATGCCTACTGGGGCCATCCGGCCTATAAGCTTCCTCCTGAGGCAAATCTCATGGCAGCAGCCCATTATCTTGAGGCGCTTGAGTGGCAGAGAGATGTGATAAAGATTCAGGCGCTTCTTGGAGCCAAGAATCCTCATGCGCAGACCTATCTTGTTGGCGGAATGTCCATGCCGATAGACCCGAACAGTCAGAGCGCACTCAATGCAGGAGGCATTGCGTTTATATCAGAGCTTGCAAATAAAGCAAAGGAGTTTGTTGAAAAGGTCTATATACCGGATCTCCTTGCTGTTGCGTCATTCTACAAGGACTGGGCAGGCTACGGTGCAGGGGTCGGCAATTTCCTTGCGTATGGCGTGTTCGAAAATGACAATGAAAGCAACACTGCAAATCTGTGGCTGCCGAGAGGGATAATAAAGAATAAGGATTTAAGCAAGGTTCACCACGTTGACCAGACAAAGATAATGGAGTACGTGACCCACTCGTGGTATGAATACAAGGAAGGAGACTCAAAATCCAAACATCCCTGGGACGGTGAGACTAATTTCAAGTACACAGGCCCAAAACCGCCTTATGAATTTCTCACTACAGACAAGAAATACAGCTGGCTTAAGGCGCCGAGATATGAGGATATGCCTATGGAAGTCGGCCCACTCGCAAGGATGCTTGTAGCATACGGTTCAGGGCATAAGCGCGTGAAGGAAGTCGTTGGCCTGGTGCTTAATAAATTAAATGTAGGGCCTGCTGCCTTGTTCTCGACCCTTGGGCGAGTTGCTGCAAGGGGTATAGAAACCCTTGTGACAGCAGAGATGCTTTCCGTCTGGCTTGGCGAGCTGATAGCAAATATCAAAAAGGGCGATTATAAGGTCCATAATGGTGAGAAATGGGAACCGTCTTCCTGGCCCAAAGAGGCACAGGGATATGGTTTGCATGAAGCGCCGCGCGGAGCCCTGGGGCACTGGGTAAAGATAAAAAACGGGAAGATAGAAAACTATCAGTGCGTTGTGCCGAGCACATGGAACGGCTCTCCGAGAGATGCCAAAGGACAGAAAGGGCCTTATGAGTCAGCCCTGATTGGAACGCCTGTGGCAGACCCTGATAAGCCGGTTGAAATTCTCAGGACAATCCATTCATTTGACCCGTGCATGGCTTGCGCTGTCCATGTAGTTGATGCAAATAAAAAAGAACTCGTAAAGATAAGGGTGGTTTAAGGAGGGGCCGATGAAAAAGCTTTTAAAAAGAGTGTATGTGTGGGAGTTTCCGGTCAGGTTCACTCATTGGGTGAATGTCCTCTCTATCCTTGTTCTTGGAGTAACAGGTTATTATATTGGAAATCCGTTTATGCACGCCTACAAAGAAAGCCAGTATGTGATGGGCTGGATGAGGTTTATTCACTTCACCGCAGCTTATGTCTTTGTTGTCAGCCTTCTGATAAGGCTTTACTGGGCCTTTGCAGGGAATAAATATGCGTCATGGAAAGCGCTGTTTCCGGTTACAGGCGATAAGCCGGCAAAACTTATACAGCAAATGCTCTACTACGCTTTTCTGGCAGAGAAACCACGGTTTGGGGTAGGGCATTCTCCACTGGCAGGGCTTACATATCTTCTGATTCTGGTTCTTTATGCCGCAGAGATATTCACAGGGTTTGCCATGTACTCTCTGTATAATCCATCCGGGTTATACAATTCCATGTTCGGATGGTTGTTCTTAATCTTTACAACGCCAACCCTTCGTTTGATACATCATATTGTAATGTGGCTGCTTGTGTATTTAATACTGATACACATATACATTGCGCTTTATGTTGATAAGCTTGAAAAAAGCGGTTTGATGGGGAGCATATTCACAGGCCATAAATTTGTTTATCCGGAGGTTAAGACAAAGGATTGAAAATTGCGGTATTGGGTATTGGAAATATTTTGCTCAGGGATGAAGGAGTCGGGGTTCATGCCGTCAACGCATTAAAGGAGAGATATGTTTTCTCCGCGGATGTCGAGCTTATCGACGGCGGCACTATGGGCCTTGACCTCCTTCCTTTTATAGAAGGCAAGGATAAAGTCCTGATAACAGACGCAGCTGATTTTGGTGAAAAGCCCGGCACCATAAAAATAATAGAAGGCAAGGGCATCCCGGCTTTTTTAAACACAAAATTATCTGTTCATCAGATAGGCCTTCCTGATATGCTATTTGCAGCGGACATTATGGGGATAACACCTCCTGATATATGTCTTGTGGGAATACAGCCCGGTGATACAGGCACAGGCCTGGAGATGTCTCAGGAGATGAACGATAAATTTCGGGAACTTGTTGATATAGCGGCTTATAAACTCAGCGAATGGGGAGTTGAAATCAAGTGCAAAAACTAAAATGCAAAGTGCAAAATAAAAGGACTCTAAAATTTTGTATTTTGCATTTTATATTTTGAATTTATTATGTGCCTTGCAATACCGTCTAGGGTAATAAGAATTCAGGACATGCATGCAACTGTGGATGTCTATGGCGCGCAGCGGGACATTAGCCTTCTTCTTTTGCCTGAAGAAGTCGCGCTTGGCGATTTTGTGCTTGTGCATGCAGGGTTTGCAATACAGAAAGTTGATAATGAAACTGCGGACGAGGCGCTCAGATACATTAAGCAGATTATTGAAGAAACAGACGACGACGAATTGTAACACGCTTTTTGATTCAGAGATAAAAAGCTTGCCTAAAGTTTTAATTTGAGGTTGACAAAGGTGCCTCAATAGTTAAATACTAGCATCAGAAATGCTCTCTGAAGAGAACTCTGATTCGTAAGGGGGTGATGGATAAACAGGCCGTTCTGTAAGTTTGGTATGCATTCCTTAAATCTCGAATAAAAATAAACACGGGGAGGAAGTAAATGAAAAAAGTTTTAGTTATGGCAGTTGCAGTATTGTTTATATGTGCCGGCTATCTTGCTTTCACTGCAGTTGATTCCAAGACGCCTTCAGTTGTTGCAGCAGCAAAGACATATTCAGCATCAGTTTATGTAGCCGGGCACGGAGGACATTTTGCCAAGGCAGACGTAACAGTAGACCCGAATAACGCTGATGACCCGATAAAAGTAAACGGCCTTGACAAGGTTGATATCGGGACAACAAAAAGCCACAAGACTCATGATGCGCGTATTGATGCAACTGACAGCAATATTTTATTCTGGTCAACATATGCCCTGGACGCTGATGGAAAGCAGCATGTCGGCAAGTCAGACCTGAAAACAGGAAAGGTTATTAAGGATGTAGCAATGGATCCTGACCCAAGAGCACCCGGTAAAACAGGCCCGCTTTATTGTGCATCAGGGCAGTCCAAGAAGTATTATATGCCAATATTTATGGGCAGCGAGGGTTATGTTGATGTATTTGACAAGGCGACAATGGAGCATAAGCACAGAGTATTTATAAGCGACCTTGGTTACAAGGCAGGCTCATACCAGTTTGTGCACGGTGTAAACTCCAATGACATGAAAAAATTCCTTATCACAGTGGTAATGAAGGGTGAGGATGGAAAAATGAACGGCAAGCAGGACCTTATCCTTGTTGATATGGCGTCATTGGAAAAAGGCAAGATGAAAGAGCTTGCAAAGGCTACGCTTCCCGGCGAGGCAGGAAAGACCATCACATTCAGGCAGTATTTCAGCAAGGATAATAAATACATCTTCCAGGCTGCCGGCGACAGGATGTGGGTTGTTGATGCCGCTACACTTAAACTCGTAGATGAAAAGATGACAAAATCAACCGGTTATGGCGAGAATCATGACGTAATGCCTTCTCCTGACGGCAAATATGCTCTTCTGACACTGAGGACTTCTGATACATCTGGATGTGACCCGGAAGGGAAGCCGGTTATGGACAAAGAAGGCAAACCGTTAAAGGTTACCGACGGTGTGCTTGCGCTTTATGATGTTGAAGCCAAAAAACTGACCGGCAAAACCGTATCAGTATGTTTTGCATGCCATAAGGGCATGGGGCTTGGCGATAAGAACGCAGTACTCTGCGGTTTAGACGCAAACTACAAAAAGTAACTTCCATCCTTTAAAATCTTTCTATGCGGCCAAAGCCGCATAGAAAGATTTTCTTAAAATCCTTTATAATATTAAGATATCATGACAAAAGAATTTACTATTTTTTCGCTTGCACTCAAAAACTTAAAAAGAAAGCCCTTAAGAACAGGGATACTGATAGTGGCTATAGGGCTGCTGGTATCCGTGCTTGTATTTGCGCTTTCTTTTGTCAGGCGCGTTGACTCAAGCATCAGGATTACCTCTGACCGTCTGGGCTCTGACCTGCTTATTGTTCCCACAGGCTCAAGGGGCGCTGCGGAAGATGTTCTGCTCGAAAATAAGGTTAAGTCTTTTTATATGGATAAGGGCATCATAGACAGGGTAAAAAATATCAAGGGTATAGACAGGCTGACTTACCAGACCTATCTTGTAACGATAACCGGTGTTTGCTGTGATGTGCCTGAGACCATAGTTGTGGCGTTTAATCAGGACACTGATTTTGTTATAAAGCCGTGGCTTACTAAAAAGCTCGGCAGGGAACTCAAAAAAGGAGAGGCCATTGTCGGCAGCGAATCCGCTTTTAATATCAGATTGGGGCTTACAGAGGTTGACAGTGTTTTGTTCGGGAGTATTTTCAAGATGGTCGGGGTGCTTGACAAGACAGGCACAGGGCTCGATACAGCAATATTTATTGATGATAAAAACATAGATGAGATATTACAAAAAGGCAAGGCGGATATAAAACCGGGGCAGATATCCGTTATTTTTGCGAAAGTCCAGAAAGGTTATGACCCCTATGAGGTTGCAGGCAGTATAGAGGATTCCATAATTGAAGCCGACACTGTGGCAAGAAAGGATATCGGTAAGAGCTTAATCAATACCCTCAGGGATATAAACCGGATATTCTCTGCCACGGTAATGCTTGCCTCCATACTCTCCATATTTCTTGTATGGGCTGTCTTTTCCGCTATTGCCAACGAGCGCGCAAAAGAAGTGGGGATTATGAGGGCTATCGGTGCAAAGGAAAATCACGTTGTGAGAATATTTTTTCTTGAGGTATTTGTTATTGGGAGTATCGGCAGCATCCTTGGAATTATCTCGGGTACTGTTCTTTCTTTACTTTTGGCAAAGAGTTTCATAATCCTGAAAAATTTATCAAATGACTTAAGCGTTGCGGAACGCATTTCCATAGGTGTTCTGAGTTTATTTGCCGGGACAGGAATCTGTGTTGTTGGCGCGCTTTTGCCAATTCAGAGGATAAAAAAACTTGAACCGTTGCTGGCTATAAAAGAGGAGTAAGATAAGATGTCTCAGATAGAAATTGCAGATATCTCTAAAATTTATACAATAGGCGATTTAAATATCAGGGCTGTTGATAATGTCTCGCTGAAGATAGAGAAGGGTGAGTTTTTATCAGTGGTCGGGCATTCAGGGTCCGGAAAGACAACTCTGATTTCCATAATAGGAGGCATAATCAGGCCCACCTCCGGCAGGGTGCTCTTTGAAGGCTCTGACATATCTTCCCTTAATGACGAGAAACTCTCCGAATACAGGAATGAAAAAATAGGGTTTATGTTCCAGTTTGCCAGCCTCCTGCCGATTCTCACTGCAAAGGAAAATGTCCTGTTGCCTGGGATATTCAGCCCAAAGGAAAAATCAGGCGCTGCCGGAAAGGCTGAGGAATATCTTAATATGGTCGGTATCGGCGAAAAGACAAACGCATACCCGTCACAGCTCTCGGGAGGGCAGCAGAGGCGTGTTGCCATTGCGCGGGCCTTGATGAATGAGCCTGAGGTTATACTTGCTGATGAGCCTACCGGAGACCTTGATGAAGAGACAGAGGCAGAGATAATGGAGCTTTTCAAGAGGCTTAATAAAGAGAAAAAGGTTACCTTTATTTTTATAACGCATAATCTCGACCTTGCAAGACAGGCACAGAAACAGATAAGAATGACGCACGGCGTTATCAAAGAGATTTAGCCTGTCACAATCAAATATGCTAAAAAATATAAAACATATTGGTTTTTCTGTTATTGTCTTTATCCTGTTTAATGCGTTACAGGCAGGAGCTGAAGAAAGTCAGAAGAGCGCTTACCCGGTTAACTCTCTCTCTATTTCATTTGATGTTAAGAACAATCTTCTGAAAGGCCGTGAAATTATAACCCTGCCTGATGACAGGGAAATGGCCGTTTATGTCGGAAACCTGAAAATTCTGTCCACAAGTTTTAATGGAAAGCCTATGGATTACAGGATACAAGAAGGCCAGTTTAAGGTAACAGGAAAAGGCACCCTTGAGATAAATTATGAGGGTGTTTTTAAGGGAGACACCCCTAAAAAGAACCCTGAAAATGCCGGTGTTGTTTCAACCGGGATTGTAAGTGATAAAGGGATATCTCTTACAGATAACTGGTATCCTTCAATAAAGGAGCTTGCTTATTATAAGCTTGTTGCTGTTGTCCCTGAGAATTTTCTTGCAGTGTCTGAGGCTGACGAAATTACCTTCAGAAATGTGCCTTTTGGCAGGGAATATACCTTTAATATGGGGCATCCTTTAAACGGGATAAACTTTATTGCCGGCAATTACAAAGAAAAAAAGCACAGCGCTAACGGTATAGACATCTATGCCTATTTTTTCGAGGAGGATGCTGCTCTTGCTGATAAATATGTTGAATATGCCAGAAAATATCTCAAGTTTTATGACGGCCTCCTGACACCTTATCCGTATAAGCGGTTTTCTGTTGTCGAAAACATTTTTTCAACCGGATATTCCATGCCTGGCTACACACTTTTGGGAAAAGATGTAATACGCCTGCCTTTTATTCCGGAAACGTCTTTGGGGCATGAGATTGCGCATCAATGGTTCGGCAATTATGTATACGCAGATTTTCAGAAAGGCAACTGGCTTGAGGCAATCACGACATATCTTTCAGACCATCTTTACGAGGAACAGAAAGGAAAGGGCTGGGAGTACAGGAAAAACATTTTGGTTAATTTTCAGGGTTATGTTACATCGGATAAAGATTTCCCCCTTAAGGATTTTTCCAGCAGGACTGACTTTGCCACAATGGCGATAGGCTATGGAAAAGGCGCTATGCTGTTTCATATGCTCAAAGGCCTGACAGGGGAAGAGATATTTTATAAATCATTGAGAAAGCTTATTAATGAAAATAAATTTAAGATTGCGTCCTGGACGGATATACAAAAAGCGTTTGAACAGGAATCAGGGAAGGACCTTGACTGGTTTTTCACCCAGTGGCTGAACAGGAAAGGTGTTCCTTCTTTAAAAATTAACGATCCAAGAGAACGTGTCTTAAAAGGTGAACCTCTTGTCTCTTTTGAACTCCTGCAGGAAGGCAGTGAATACAAATTTACACTGCCAATAAAAATTACCGCTGAAAAGAGTGAAGTGAAAGAGTTAATGCAGGTTGAGAAGGGAAAACAATATTTCAGTTTACCCACCAATGAAAATCCTGAACATCTTATTGTTGATGAAAACTACGACATAATGAGAAAACTTTCATATGACGAATTCCCGCCTGTAATTGCAAGGCTTGCCGGAGACGAAAGCAGGATAATCGTTTACAGGGAGAAAGAAAAAGATAAATATTCAACTCTTATAGAAACCTTAAAGGAAGAAGGATTTTCAGTCAAAGAAGAAAAAGAATTAAAAGATGAGGATATTAAAAAATCCTCTCTTCTGGCCCTTGGTTTTGAAAGTCAGGTTCTAAAGCGGCTTTTTGGAAAGATTGATAAGCCGGACTCAGGATTTGTTCTCATTGTAAGAAACAACCCCCTTAATACTTCAAAGGTCGTGGCATATGCCAGCGGAGATTCTAAGGAGGAGGTTGACCCTGTTGTAAACAAGATATTGCATTACGGCAAATATTCTGTCATCCGCTTTGAAAAAGGCCGGAATGTGGAAAAAGATATAACTGAAACAAACCGGGGTGTGAAATTCAGCCTGAGCAAACAGGTGCAGGGAATCGAGCCTAAAAAAACACTGAACCTCCAGCGAATAATAGATAATGTCAGTGACAAGCCGATAATTTTTGTGGGAGAGAGGCACAGCTATTACGAAGACCACAAGGTGGAACTTGCCGTAATTAAGGGCCTTTTTAAAAAGGGGAAGAAATTCGCAATCGGCATGGAGATGTTTCAGCGGCCTTTCCAGAAGGCAATTGACGATTACATTTCCGGGGCTATCAATGAAAAAGATTTTTTGAAGAAGACAGAGTATTTTAAAAGATGGAATATTGATTTTAATTTATATAGGGAAATAATTGAATTTGCAAAAGCAAAAGGCATCCCGATTATAGCCCTTAACCTGAAGGCTGAATTGATGAAAAAGACAGAACAGTCAGGGCTTGACGGACTTTCCGAAGAAGAAAGAAAAGAAGTTCCACAGGACATGGATATGTCGGATGATTCGTACCGGCAGAGACTGAAGGAGATATTTGAAACCCATCCATCCGGAAGCTCATTCGATTATTTTTATCAGTCGCAGATACTATGGGACGAAACTATGGCGCATTCGATAGCTGAATTTATGAAGGAGCGGCCTGATTACCAGATGGTTGTACTTGCAGGGGGCCAGCATATAATGTATGAATCAGGCATACCGCAAAGGGTAAACAGACTTACAGGAAAGAAATACGCCACGCTTGTTACCGGAGATATTGATAATAATATAGGTGATTATGTTCTTTTTCCGGACTCTCTCAAACCGCCTTTCAGCGCCAAGTTGGGGATTGTACTCAAAAAAGATGAAGACGGCGTGTTCATTGACGATTTTTCAAAAGACAGCGCAGCTTTAAAGTCCGGGATTAAAAAAGGGGACATAATTCTTTCAGTTGATGATTGGAAAGTAGAAACTGTTGAAGATGTCCGTATCGCCCTTTTTGATAAAAACCCCGGAGATAGCGTGAAGGTTAAGATTGTCAGAAAGAGATTTTTATTGAAAGATAAGGAACTCGAATTCGAGATTGCGCTCTAAAAAAGCTTTGCGCCTTTTTCTATATCATCGGTTTTAATTATAAAGTTATTGCTTTCGGCTTTGCTTTTAAGAAGGATAGGGCTGCAGTCCTTGTTTTCCCATACCTCTTCCGCAAGCCCGAACTTCAGGCTGCATTCATTGCAGACCAGGTCTTTGCCTTCTACGCGGTAGCCCTTTTTCTTTTTATAGCAGATATAACAGGCATCAAAATATGCTGAAAGTTTTCCGGTCCCGTCGGTTCTTACAAAGAAGTTTATGCGTTTGCCTGATTTTTTGTAAGTATAGAAATGCACCTTCCTGTCATTTACTTCACTAACGGGTATTGTTATGACTCCTTCTTTTGCTGTTACAACTTTATGTTCTTTCGGCAGATTGCTGCATGCGGCAGAAAGGATTAAGACTAAGATGAGAGTTAAAAAACGATTCCCCTGCATGATTTATTATAACAGATGTCCGCTATAGCATTTCCCAGTTCCCTATCTGCCGCTTGCCCGCTTCTGCTATTGCACTAATCTCATGGGATTGAATAAAATAGGCTTGCCCCGTTAGAGATTATAATAAGGAGAAAAGGGAATAATATCGAGGGGGGGATGGGGTTCAGGAGAAAATATTTAATTTTGCACTTTTAATGGGCGCTGTATCCTGTTAATTTCCAGATGATGGCTTCTATAGTGATAGAAAAAACGGTTACTTTGATATAGACTAAGTGAAGATTGCGGAAGGAGGTGTTGTAATGTTTAAGAGAATATCAGTTGACCCAAAGATTTGTCATGGGCAGGCATGCATAAAGGGAACACGTATCCCTGTTTATCAGATTTTACATATGTTGGCAAATGGAGACACTATTGAGGAATTACTGAAAGAGTATCCCTCCCTCAAACGGGCTGATATCCTTGCCTGCATCGAATATGCTGCTGATTTGACTGAAGAGCAAGTTATTCCTGACGAAGTGGTTGCGTGAGAATCATTGTTGATGAAAACATACCTTTAATGACTGCGGATGAGCTGCGTTCTCTTGGGCACGATGTCATGGATATCCGGGGCACAGACCTTAAAGGTATAGATGACGAAGCGCTCTGGAAGATTGTGCTGAAAGGGAAAAGGCTCTTGATTTCTACCGATAAAGGCTTTCTCCGGAATCGTCACGAAAAACATTATGGAATCCTGATTATCCGCCTGAAACAACCGAATAGATTGAAAATACACCAAAAAGTTATGAGGGGAATCGGTCTGTTTAATGAAAAAGACTGGCCGCGAATGACAGTGGTTATGCAGGATATCTTTCATAGTACATGGAAGAGAAAAGAGAGAGGCTGATAAATAAGCTTCTGCGCTTTTAACTATTGCTCTTCCATTCTCCGTAGCTTTACTGCGAAGGATGAATCCTAACTTTCAGCCTTGCTTGCTTCCGCTACCTGTTGATTTTTTTTGGAAAGTGTTTGATAATTCAAGAGAAATAGAGGAGGGTGAATCACTATGAAGTCATTGACTGCCGAGGGAATGAGGAAATGGGTGTGAGGGAGATTGGGTAAATAATGGAACCTCACGAAGAATACCTCCTTGAAGATTTCAAACAGTATCATGAATGGATGAGACATTATGACAAGTCTTTTACTTCCATGATTAATTTTTTATATTCAGGCTATGCAGCAGTAATTACTGCTGCATATGTTTTGTATTCAAAGTATCCAAATACGAAAGAGGCAAGTTTGGGAGCAACGTTATTGTTTTCCTTGGCGACACTCCTTAGCCCAGTTTTTATATTTTGGCTCATGAAAAAAAGAAAGTATTTTTCTGATACTGCGCGGTGGATAAATAAGATAAGGAATAGCTACTTGAAGCAACAGCCGATGGGAATAGATACGCCTGCGTCACATCTTGAAAATGAAAATTATCCGCCATACTTTAATCGCTCAAGCACCCATGTAATTCTTCTTTATTTTACAGCGTTTTTTAGTTCTGTAATGATATGTTTAGCTGTTTATGCCTTCACAAAGACCATGAATTTATATTACCTTTTATCAATTGATATGCCGCTATGGTCATTTTTTGTTATTACCGTCTCTGTCTTCGTTATCCATATTGCTTGGATAGTAAAAACATTGAAGGGGATGGATAACTCATGAGCAATCTCCGAGTAATTTGCTGGAATGTCGAACACGGGAACGCTGCTTATATACAGACGCCGACACTCAAGCATATTGCACTTGATTTGGGAAGTGAACCTGATTTTAGTCCTTTAACGTTTTTAAAGACTGACTTTCATATCGACCATTTAGATGAGGTTATCATTAGTCATCCGCACACGGATCATTTGACGGATATCTTGAATTTTGATGGGCTTTCCCCAAAAGTGCTGAGTCGTCCAAAACATTTAACGGAGAGCGAAATACGTGCGGCGAATAGGCGAGAGGATGCAAGCATCATTGATAAGTATATAGAAATAAATAATAGATTCAATAGCCCTCTTGCAAGTGAAAGCAATCCTGAACTTCCCCAAAATAATGGAGGCGTTGTCTTCCATACTTTTAAGGATACAGCGACTTCAACAGCTAACATTAATAATCACGGATTAGTAATAGTTCTTGAATATTTGAATTGTAAGATTATATTCCCTGGCGACATAGAAAGCCCCACATGGGCAGCCTTGCTGCAGAGAAGAGATTTTGTTACTGCAATATCAGATGCAGATATTTTAATTGCATCACATCACGGTAGGGAAGCTGGATTTTATGGCGATCTTTTTAAGGTCTTTAAACCGAAATTGACAATTATTTCCGATGGGCGCTTCCGTGATACAAGTGCTACGGCGAGATATAGTGCAGTTAGTGATGGATGGACCGTTCACCGCAGAGATAAATCATTAAACAGCGAGGAAAGGAAATGCATAACCACAAGACAGGATGGACACATAGATATTGAGATATGGAAAAATGATAAGGGGCAAACTGTTTTGTCGGTAACGGCAGATTAAACTATGTCCCTTGCCGTTGACCAAATTCTGAACTCTCGACTCGGATATCGGCAAGATAGGAAAAAGATAAGCTTGCAAGATGGTTAAAATGACTGATAATGAAATTCGAATAGCAATCTTAGATTATTTGAAAAAAGTATATGATGAACACCCTCATGCTTATGCTAATTTTGAGAGCGCTTTCGATTTTAGTGGAGTTGAGTTAATAAGGAATATTAGGTACTTGAGCGAGAAAGGGTTAATCGATGTTGACTGGTTTGTTGGTGGTAGTTTTCAAGCTAAAATTAACAGTTATGGGATCGATATGATAGAGAGAATCCAGCAGGAAGTTCAAGCGCAACAAGCAGCTCAAAAAGAAATGACAACTCCGGATGTATTGCCAAGTCTTATTAAAGAGACTAAGGATTATGTTGATTCTAAGCTTGCCGACATAAATCCAGAAATTTTAGAAAAGTTAAATTTGATTTGTGAAGATTTAATGATGCGGCGTGATAGCCATAGCTTTGCCCGAATTGCTTATGATTGTAGAGAAATTTTAATGGATTTCACAGATGGTATTTTTAAGGAGGATTTTGTTGAAGCAGGAGAAAAAAAGCCATTAAGAAATCAAACAAAAAATAAAATTAGAATATTTCTTCGGAATAAAACCACGAGTGAAACGACAAGTAGAGCAGTATCAGAGAGGTTTGATTATATTATGAATTACTTTGATTATCTTTCTAGTGAAATTCAGAAAAATGCGCATCCAAGTGGATTTAAAGTAACTTCAGAAGATGCTAAGAGTTGTTTAATATATACATATATGTTTATGAGGGATATATTAAAAATAGTTGACTGATTAGCATAGATTGCTAATTATTCAGGAGGGAGAGACTTAGGTTCAGCCTTGCATTTATGCATTTAACATCTTTACTGAAATGTGAAAAAATCAGGCCGGAATAAATCACGCCTCTACAGTAAATATCCATGACAATGACATACAACCCTGACATTCATCACCGCAGATCAATCCGCATTCGGGATTATGATTATTCGCAGGCAGGTGCATATTTTGTGACGGTATGCGCAAAAGATCGTGTATGTCTTTTCGGTGATATTGTGCATGGCAAGACGGCATTAAATGAGGCTGGCTGCATGTTTTCAAAATGGTGGCATGAATTAACAAATAAATTTTCTGCTATGGAAACCGATGAATTTGTTGTTATGCCGAACCATTTTCACGGAATAATTTTGATCGTAGGGGCAGACCTGTGTGTCTGCCCTCCTGTTGACGATGTCTGCCCTAATGATAACAATAAACATACCAGAAAGGGCGAACACGCAGGTTCGCCCCTACATAGGATTATTCAATGGATCAAAACCATGACCACTAATGAATATATACGTGGCATCAATAAACACGGATGGGAACGGTTTAATGGAAAATTGTGGCAGCGGAATTACTATGAACATATCATCAGAGATGAAAAGAAATTAAACCGTATTCGTGAATATATAATCAATAACCCGCTTCAATGGGCAGAAGATGAAAATACCCCTGTGAATATAAAAGCCGTCACATGAAAAAATCAGACCGGTATGCATTTAACATCTTTACTGAATTCTCTGCCCGGTACAGGAGAAATTATAAAGTTGCACAATGTAACACAAAGTGTTATTAT
>JACRGY010000180.1 GCA_016212165.1 Nitrospirota bacterium | reverse complement strand
CTCCAAAAGGCAGATCCACAAAGGTTCTCACATCGCCTTTCTGAGGCCCGAAAAATTCTTCGCCAAACCTCAATTCTTTCATAAACGCAACTGCAACCCTCACCTCATCTTCCGAAAATTTTGAAGCATTATCCGCCCACAACAGCCTCTGTTTGAGCATTGTATCGCCGGCAGACTCTTTTGCAGACAGAATCAGAACAACATCCGCATTAAGTTTCTTTGCCTCGGCAATTATCTCTGAATCATTGTCAGTCTCAATTGCCGTGTCAACAATCTCAAACCTGCCGGTCTCCTTTATGAGGCGGTAATACGAGTCGCCGAGACTCCAGTCAACATTTTTGCCCTGATAAAAAAGCATTCTAACCCCTGTTTCGGAAATCCTTACTTTATCGGATACTTTGACATTCCCATTAAGGATAACTGCCGTAGATGTATCATAGCCGGCTTCTTTAATCTCAGCTTTTCCTATAACTGCCTCCAGCGTTCCTATAGGCGCCTTTGTGACAGGATGTAAAAACACTGACCCTTCCCTGAATACAATAAATCTCATCCCCTTCTTTACATGTTCTCTCTCGCCTATATTAATCACGGCCATGCCGTTATTAACAGATACAACCTTGCCTTTCAGAGGACTGAAATATGAAAGAACATCATCACGCATCAGGCTGAGGGGATTATCATCGGCATAAGAGGCTAAGGGGACAAGACAGCAGATAACAGCTAACAGTCCCGATATATAAAGAAGCCTTTGCCCCGGTATTTTGTTCTGCGCCATACACTCTACATTTTTTCTCATTTCACCTCTCCAAAACTTACATTAAATCCTAATCTTTTGTTGCTGTTAAAATCAAATTTCCTCATAAATAAACATGCAGTGCCCTGATATAATTTTTCAGCGCCCCCCTCTGACAAAGAAACAGTCTCTATTGGATAATGCCACACATCTACTTTTTCATCAAAAGAAAATTCCAGTTTCATATTAAGAAATTTGTCTTTAATGTAAAAACTTCTTACATCGCAATGCTCACCTTTATCTTTCATAAAAAGAGCTTTCCCCCCTGCATGAATAGATGGATATGGAGAACCCAACAAAGAAAGATTAAACTCTGTTGCAAATATGCCGTTATGACTGCCTTCGATCAGATAGTCAACCCTGATTCCTGATTTTTTAAATAATACACTTTTATCAATCTTCACTTTATTGCCAGAAACAAGTCCCTCCCTTGAGAGCCTGACACCCAAAGTTTGTCTTTCGTTAATGCGTTCCAGAAGATAAGGACTGCCTATAAAATCGCCTTTCTCATCGCATTCCGACTTCATCAGACTATCAAGTCTTATATTATAATCAAAAAAATGGTCCAGCAGCGATGCTCTTCTGTAGTTATCATATATCAGATAGTCCATAAGCCCTGATTCCTTGGCCCCGAGCCGCTCGGGGTCATGGATTGTTTTCGTTTCCCCTCTAACCGAGCCTTCGGCTGAATCATTCTGTGATGTTTCCGATACCCTGGAATGATATGCCTCAGGCCTGCGTGTAAGGACATCAAGCACATTGACCTGTTTTCCTTTTGATGAAAGCTCAATAAGCGCGCCGCTATCCTCTGTAAGGAATGCCGTTATATCTCCCTTGCTTATGCATATATCTCTGAATCCGTCACAATCAAGGTCGCCTTCCTCAACAGAGACATCTTCTCCAAGCAGTTTTTCTGCCATTGATTCGGCGTTAAGCAGATGCCTGTACAATGCAGACCTCAGATGCGGCAGATAAAGGCCTCCGAATATGCCATGCCAGTAGGCGTCGTTACACTGCCCTTTCCAGAGTTCATGAAGCAAAGAGTCTGGAGTTAAGAGTTTGGAGTTAAGAGTTTTATCAGATTTTTTAATTTTGAACTTTGTCCCGACTTGGTCGGGATGAATTTTGAATTTCTTTACTGCCTTATGCACTTTCCTGCTTATCCGGAGCATTCTCTTATGAATATGATTTGACTCAGGATATTTCGCAAAAAAGGAACGCCATGTGCCTCCTCTCAAAAAACTCTTTGCCCTGTCTCCCAATAATCCCTTCACCTCATTTAATGTATATTCATAATCCAATGCTCCATCAGGAGGCAGTGCCCATTCACCCATCTCCCTGTAAGACGCCGCCGGCAGATATACCCTTCCAACAGGATAGAATCTTTCCTGATATTCGTTAAAGGTTGTGGTCTCTATCCAGTCAGAATTTTTTTCCAGCGCAGAGAAAAAATTTTCAAGCCAGCCGTCTTTATAGCAATGGCTGAAGGTATCAGGCCAGACGCCGAACTTCTCTCCGTCATCCGCCAGCGTCAAAAGAGGAGAACCTCCAGTCATAGAGGCATCCTTAAGATATGACATTACCTTGTCAACATCCTTGAATGGAATGCTGTATCTCAGTTCCTCGCTTCCGGGAAAAACTTTTATCATGAAACAGATTTCCTCTGTAACATGGTAACCCAGAAGGTCTCTGTCATCAACCCCTGCAACTTTGAAATGATAATCATCCACTGGAAGGTATTCAATGCCGGCCTTTGAGATACATTTCGGCATATGCGGCTCCCAGACTCTTTCCGCAAGCCACATCCCTCCGGGTGTATATCCAAAGGCATCCTTTATGTAAGCAGTCATCTCTTTTATCTGCATAACCCTGTCATCTTCCGGCAGGCAGCAAAGAACCGGCTCGTAGAATCCTCCTGAAAGCAGTTCAACTCTTCCTGCCCGTATCAGAGCGCTTATCATATCAATCGCCTCGGGATGTTTCTTTTCCAGCCATACCAGCAGATTACCCGAATAATGCAGAACGAGCTTTATTTTTGGAT
>JACRGY010000177.1 GCA_016212165.1 Nitrospirota bacterium | reverse complement strand
GGTAGGGGATGGGACATTAAAATGGCGGTAGGTTGTAACATTCTCGCTCATTCTCGCTTCGCTCCGAGGATTTTGCCTCTACCCCCCTTAAATTCCCCCCTTGATAAGGGGGGACAGAGAGGGGTGGACTATCGGCAAAATAAGCCGTTCGAACGCAACAACCTACCTATAGTAAATATTTTATTTTTAGTGATTCTTTTTTTGCTTTTACCTTCTATTTCTTACTCTTTTATGTCTGACACTGAGATAGCCTCCTTCCAGAAAGAAATTGCCGATAAGCCTGCTGGCGAGAGGATTGCTTTGTGGGCTGAAAAGTTTGTGGGCACTCCTTATGACCCTGACCCGCTTGGAGAATATGTTACTAGGAAAGTGATTGTTGCTGATGAGCGTGTGGACTGCATGTATTTGAGCTTCAGGGCAGTTGAACTTGCGATGGGCCTTACCCCTGAAGAAGCCGTAAACATTGCGCTTGATAAACGGTTCATAAACAGAGGGAAACGCGGCAATAACGGGAAAGTGCTTAATTACGAGGACAGATTTCAGTACGGAGAAGATATGATTGACAGCGGCAGATGGGGAAGAGAGATTACAGAGGATTTTGGAAAGGTTACGGAGATAACAGGTTCAAGGGGAAGGAAAAAAGTTAAGATGGTTTCAAAAGAAGATTTATTAAAGAGGTTGAGAAGTTCAAAAAGTTTCAGTAGTTTAAATCTGAGGGATGGAGACTTTATTTTTTTTATCAAGGCAGTTGAGAAAAGAAAAGTCGGCGAGATAGTCGGGCACATAGGGATAATAAAAACAGAAGTCAGAAGTCAGAAGTCAGAAGTCAGAAGTAATGAAGAGCAAGAAGAGATTTATTTAATCCATGCCGGCGGGCTGAAGAACAAGGGGGGAGAGGTTAAAAAAGTAAGGTTGTCTGATTATATAAACTCTATGCCCTTCATAGGCATAAGAGTCAGCAGGTTTAATTAACCCCTCAGCTTTTTTATTATCTCAGGGAACTGTTTCTTTAATTCCGGATGCATCCGGTTTAAGAACAGCTTTAATCCTTTTATTTCAGTCTGAATGTCTTTCAGCTCATTTTTGATATCATCCACGTCATCGAGTTTGTCTGTAAGGGTTTTGAACTCTCTATCAGTAAGATCGAGTCTTTTTTTCAAAACTGGTTCCTTCATTTTATCCTCTCTATGAGTCGCAGACTATTTATTGGCTCTTCTCTGATGTTTTGTCTTCTTGAGCAATTTCTTATGTTTATGCTTGCTCATTTTTTTCTTGCGCCATTTTACAACACTACCCACTGAATCACCTCCTTATTAGCTGCAGGTTCAATAGTTTAAAAAGGGTAAATAGGTTAACTCAAAATTTTTACCTTTTTGACCTTCTTAACCTTTTTTACCTTTCTTTAATGCTTTTGCTGCTATATTCTTTTGCCTGATGCATGAATGCCTCAAGCTGTATCCCTGTTGTTGGAGATTCTGTACCATCAAAAGGTATGTTTATGCCCGGGACGCCAAAATCCCTGTTCAGCCCCTGCATCAGGGCAGTTACTATTGTGCCAGGCATACATCCAAACGGCATTGCATTTATAATGCCGGAAGCCCCTTTTTCTATAAGGTCAACGGCCTTCCCTATGCTCAGTATTGTTTCTCCTTCAAAAGACCTGTGCAAATACGGCGAAGCCTTTCTCAATATCTCTTTTGTCTCAGGCTCCTTCAGTGTTTTGAGAAACCCCTTGAAGTATCCGGCATAGCGGTGCTCTATCTTCTTTTGAAAGAACGCTGTTAAAAGAGTATTCATGATAGCAGACCAGTCTTTTTTTAGCAAGGCTTTTTGAGTGGCTATGTAGTTAACATAGTAAATCCACTCCTCAACAGGCGCAAGCCATGCAGCGCCGCCAAGCGCCTCGATCTTTCTTACCAGGTCTTCATTTGAGAATTTATTGCTTCTTACAAATATCTCGCCTATTATCCCTATCAATGGTTTTCTTTCTTTGTATCTCGGAAGGTTTTCAAAATCCCTGCGTACAGCCTCAAGAATATCTTCAACTTTGCCATCAGCCCCTTTTAACGATGAATAAGTCTTTTTAAGATAGTCCTGATAAAGAAAATCAGCAGAGCCCTTTTCTTCCTCATAGGGCCTTGTCTCATGCAGGCACTTGGTCAATAGTTCAACGGCAATAATGCCTTTCCATGACCAGAGTGTAAAATCCTTGCCGACAATCCCGAGGTCTTTGTAAAACTCCGCATCCTGATTGGGCGAGAATATCGGGACATCAGAATAGCCGAGGTCATCGAGTGTCAGCCTGTGGAATACATTGTATTGCCCAAACCTGCATGGCCCTGAACCTGATGGCATAAAGAAGGCAGACTCTTCCTCCCGGAAATCAGGGGAGAGGACCCTCTTGAGCATATCGCCTGTTGTTACTGCGCAGGGATAGCATTCCTTTCCTGATACATGCATCTTGCCTGTCTCTATCGTCTCTTTGTCAGACTCAGGCAATACCTCTGCACCAACTCCGCAGCGTTCAAAGGCAGCTGCAAGGGCAAAGGCATGGTCAGACATCCTTGGAATATAAATAGTGCGCTTCTTTAACGGTGAATGGGTGAATGGGTGAATGGGTGATGGTGATTTTTTGTTTTTCCGATTGACCGATTGACCGATTGACCGATTGACCGATTGTATGCTGTCGAGAAAGGCCTCGCACCTTGTTATTGCTCCGGCATCAGCGCTGTGTTCGTCTATCTCTATATGGAGGAAAGGCTTTCCTCGAAGTTCTTTTTTGAAATATTTTAGTATGAAAGAATCAGGCCCGCATGCGAAGTTGCCGATATAAACAGGATAGAGATTCGGGTTCTCATTGACCACCCTTGCAGCCTTCAGTATTCTCTGTCCTGCCCTCCAGTACATATTGGGCCATTCAGCATCTAGATTGTGGTCATTGAGAGGGAGGAAATCCATAGGTATTGCCAGGACATTGAGGTCTGCGAGTTTTTTGGGTATATCAAGGTTCATCCCTTTGTCGGATGAATTGTAAGAACGGCCGACAATTACTATAACGGGGTTAGGGGTTAGGGATTTTGGATTAGAATTTAAAACTTCTTTGCCTTTTTCGCTTATAGCCTTATTAAAGTTTTCCTGCGCCAGTTCAGCTGCCGCTATTGCATTTTTTATCCTGTTCTTGCTGATGCCGAAAGATTTGAATGCCTTTGAAAGTTCGTCAAGCATAAATTTTTTGCCGAGCTTTAGATTTACAACAGGCCTTAATATCTTAACGCCCTTGAAGGCAACCTGCGATACATAAGGTATTGTCTGGGTATAAGGGCAGGCGAATCCTCTTTCCAGAGATTCATCCTCTGTATTAAGATTTATAAAGCTCGGGAGGAAGAGGGCGTCAACACCTTCATTCAGCAAGTATTTTATATGGCCATAAGCAACCTTAACAGGAAAACACGTCTCTGAAAGGATGGATTCAAGCCCGAGATTCACTGTCTGCCTGTTTGTTTTAGGCGAGACTTTAACATCAAACCCGAGTTCCCATAACAGAGTTGTCCAGAAAGGAAGGTATTCATGAAAGTAAAAGATGTAAGGAACTCCTATTTTAGTTCTGACTTCTGACTTCTGACTTCTGACTTCTGACTGTAGTTTAAGGTGCTCTTTCCACAGCATCTCATCCCTGAAGGCAAAAAGGTCAGGGATTGCTGTCGCCTCGGGCGACTCGCCGAGGAGAGAGGATGTCTTTTTCTTTTTCACATCATATTTTTCGCATCTTCCGCCATAAAACAGATGCCCTTCTTCACCCTCTATCTTTACTCTGTTAATCTCGCATACATTCGGACAACCCTTGCATTCAAAAGAAGACACGCTGTATTGGCGTT
>JACRGY010000021.1 GCA_016212165.1 Nitrospirota bacterium | reverse complement strand
TTGCACATAGATATGTTCCGGGACCAACCCTCGCACGCTTTTTTTCTCTATCCCTGCGATAAGCATACCATTGCATCTTACACACCTTCCGGCATCAACGATTTTCAGGTCCAGTGTTTTTTTTACTTCAAGAAGCTGTTCGAGGGTGTTATTTGACTTAATAAGGAGATATTCATTGAGGTTCCTGAAGCCCTGGAAATGCGTATCCCTTGTGAGGATGAATCTTTCCTGCTGTCTCGCGGTCTTAAGAAGATTGCTGTCGCTTATATCGGGATAGTAAAGGGTATCGAAACCCAGAAGCCTGAGCCATCTTGCAAGGCGGCCCAGCATTGCATCTGCAATAAATTTCATCTTAGTAAACGGACTCAGGTTAAGGGCAGATAAATTCTGCCCTTAACCTGATATTAAGCTATTCTTCAGCAACTGCAGGTTGTTCTGAGCTGAATAATGGCTGCATTTCCCTTTTCACAAATGTGTTGCGGTACTTTGCTATTCCTGTGCCTGCCGGGATAATTCTGCCCATTATTACATTCTCCTTGAGCCCCCTCAATTCATCAACAGACCCGTTAATTGCAGCCTCTGTGAGAACCCTTGTCGTCTCCTGGAAAGAAGCTGCTGATATAAAACTTTCTGTTGCCAGAGATGCCTTGGTTATCCCTAAAAGAAGCGGTTTGCCCTGGGCAGGTTTTTTACCCTTCGCCTTAACCCTGGCGTTTTCCTCCTGAAATACCACCCTGTCCACCTGCTCTCCTATCAGAAGATCTGTATCTCCCGGGTCTTCAATCCTGACCTTCTTCATCATCTGCCTTACTATAACTTCAATATGCTTGTCATTTATCGAAACGCCCTGAAGCCTGTAAACCTTTTGAACTTCATCAACAAGATAACTCTGGAGTTCTTTGGGGCCCAGGATGTCAAGAATGCTGTGCGGATTCACAGCGCCATCCATTAATGGTTCGCCTGCCTTGACCCAGTCTCCTTCATGAACGCTTACATGTTTGCCCTTTGGTATCAGATATTCTCTTGACTCTCCGCTGCCTTTCACCATAACAACCCTCATGCCTTTATGAGCGCCTTTGAATTCAACCATACCGTCAATCTCTGTGACAATCGCCTGCTCTTTTGGACGCCTTGCCTCAAACAGTTCTGCAACTCTCGGAAGACCTCCGGTTATATCCTTTGTCTTGGTAGTCTCCCTCGGAATTTTTGCAAGAATATCACCGGGAGCAACTATATCGTTCTTGTTAACAATGATATGGGCGCCTGAAGGCAACTGGTACCGCGCAAGGTTATTCGTGCTTGGGATTTTAAGGGTTACCTTGCCGTGTTCATCCTTTATTGAAAGCCTTGGCCTCATGTTAGTCGGATAATCTATAATGACTTTATGTGACAGTCCTGTTATCTCATCCACCTCTTCCTTCACAGTCACATTTTCCACAATATCCCCGAATGCTATCTGCCCCCCTATCTCTGTCAGTATCGGAGTCGAATAAGGGTCCCACTCAACGAGTCTCTGGCCGATATCCACCTTCTGCCCGTTACTGACCAGGAGTTTTGCACCATAAACAATAGGATATTTTTCCTTTTCCCTGCCTTTTGAATCTACAACAGCAATGCTGCCGTTCCTGTTCATTACAACTAACAGTCCTTCCCTGTTTTTGACAGTGCTTACATTTATAAATTTTATTGTCCCTGAGTTTTTTGACTCAAGCACCGTCTGCTCGACAACCTTTGATGCAGCGCCGCCTATATGGAATGTTCTCATTGTAAGCTGAGTTCCAGGTTCACCTATGGACTGGGCCGCTATAACCCCTACAGCCTCTCCCAGAACAACGGGTTCACTCCTTGCCAGATCCCTTCCGTAGCACGCCGCACAAGCGCCGAATTTAGACTGACACGTAAGAACAGACCTTATCTTTATTCTGTCTATGCCGGAATCTACTATCTTCTGGGTCAGTTCTTCATCTATCGCCCTGTTCCTTTTTGCAATCATCTCTTTTGATATCGGATCTTTTACGTCCTCTGCAACTGTCCTGCCCAGAATCCTCTCTTCCAGGGGCTGGATTATTTCACCGCCTTCTATAAGGGAAGTAACTGTTATCCCATCGGTTGTTCCGCAATCTTCCTCCATTATGATTACATCCTGCGCAACATCCACAAGCCTCCTGGTAAGATATCCGGAGTTCGCTGTTTTGAGAGCTGTATCAGCAAGGCCTTTTCTTGCGCCGTGAGTAGAAATAAAGTATTGCAACGGGGTTAATCCTTCCCTGAAGTTTGCAGTAATCGGGGTTTCGATAATCTCTCCCGAGGGCTTTGCCATAAGGCCCCTCATGCCTGCAAGCTGCCTTATCTGGGCAGCGCTGCCCCTTGCACCGGAATCGGCCATCATAAAGATGCTGTTAAATGACCTCCTCTCCTTTAACTCTTCCTCTGAAAATTTCTTCCCGTCTTCTGCTCCGAGTTCCTTCATCATCTCATCCGCAACCTTTTCTGTAACATTAGCCCATATATCTATTACCTTGTTGTATCGTTCGCCCTGAGTGATAAACCCGTCTGCATACTGTTTCTGCACATCTATTACTTCCTGCTCTGCCTCTCTTATAAGTTCAGGCTTTTTTGAGGGTATGTGCATATCTGCCATACATATAGAAACCCCTGACTTTGTAGCATATTCAAACCCAAGTTTTTCGAGATTATCAAGGAATACAACTGTAACCCTCTTGCCTACCTTTATGTAAGAGTATTCTATTATCTTTGTCAGTTCTTTTTTGGTAAGTTCCTTGTTTATCGCTGAAAATGATATGCCATCCGGAAGTATCTCGCTGAAGAGCGCCCTGCCGCATGTCGTATCAACAAACTTGCCCTCTATCTTTACTTTAATCTTTGCATGTTCATCGAGCATTCCGGCATCATATGCAACTCTTACATCTTCTGCGCCTGAGAATATCTTTCCCTCTCCCTTTACGCCATTTTTCTCTTTTGTCAGATAGTATATTCCCAGTACCATATCCTGCGTCGGCACCACTATGGGCTTCCCGTTAGCAGGAGAAAGGATATTATTTACAGACATCATCAGAACCCTTGCCTCTACCTGTGCCTCTATGGATAACGGGACATGAACTGCCATCTGGTCGCCGTCAAAGTCAGCATTGAATGCCGTGCAGACCAATGGATGAAGCTTTATCGCCTTGCCCTCAACAAGTATGGGGTCAAATGCCTGGATACCGAGCCTGTGAAGGGTAGGAGCGCGGTTTAAAAGCACGGGATGTTCCCTGATGACCTCCTCAAGCGCATCCCAGACCTCCGGTGACTCCTTCTCAACAAGTTTTTTAGCTGACTTTATTGTTGTTGCAAAGCCCTTATCTTCAAGTTTGTTAAATATAAGCGGCTTGAAAAGTTCCAGCGCCATTCTTTTAGGAAGGCCGCACTGGTGAAGTTTGAGTTCAGGCCCGACAACAATAACAGACCTGCCGGAATAGTCCACGCGTTTCCCAAGAAGATTCTGGCGGAAACGCCCCTGTTTGCCTTTTATCATATCACTTAAGGACTTTAACGGCCTCTTGGTTGATGTCTTCAGGACACGCCCCCTTCTGCCATTATCAAACAGGGCGTCAACAGCCTCCTGCAGCATCCTCTTTTCATTTTTTATTATTACGCTCGGGGCCTTAAGCTCCATCAATCTCTTCAATCTGTTATTCCTGTTTATGACTCTCCTGTAAAGATCATTGAGATCAGATGTCGCAAATCTTCCCCCTTCAAGCGGCACCAGCGGCCTGAGGTCAGGAGGAAGCACAGGTATCACATCCATTATCATCCAATCAGGCTTATTCCCCGACTGTTTGAATGCCTCAACAACTTTAAGCCTCTTGGTCAGTTTTTTCTTGACGCCGATAGACGAGGCTTCTTTTATTTTGAACTTAATCTCTTTACTGAGGCTTTCCAGCTCAACCATCCGTAAAAGTTCCCTTATCGCTTCAGCGCCCATCCCTGATTTAAACCTTGAGCCAAACTCTGCGGTCTTCTTCTTATATTCATCTTCTGTAAGAAGTTCCTTTTCCTTGAGATTGGTGTCCCCAGGGTCAATAACAACATAGCTCTCGAAATAAAGAATCTTCTCAAGATGCCGCATTGTCATATCAAGCAAAGTGCCTATCCTGCTGGGCACACCCTTAAGGAACCATATATGCGCAACCGGAGTTGCAAGCTCGATGTGGCCAAGCCTGTATCTCCTTACCTTTGATTGTATTACCTCAACGCCGCACTTATCGCATACAACCCCTCTGTGTTTCATCCTCTTGTATTTTCCGCATATACATTCCCAGTCCTTCATCGGGCCAAAGATCTTGGCGCAGAACAGGCCGTCTCTTTCAGGCTTGAAAGTGCGGTAATTTATTGTCTCCGGTTTTTTGACCTCTCCATAAGACCACTCCCTTATTTTCTCAGGCGAGGCAAGCTTTACCTTTATTGCCTCAAAGTCTGTTGGATTTTTTGGCCTCTGAAAAATTGTATAGATTTCTTCTGCCAAATTATTCCCCCTTATTCTTTTTCTCCAGCAGCTCAACATCGAGCGCAAGGCTCTGGAGTTCTTTTATTAATACATGAAAAGACTCCGGAACCCCTGGTTCCAGAGTAGCATCACCTTTGACTATTGCCTCATACATGCGTGTCCTTCCTGTAACATCATCGCTTTTCACGGTAAGGAATTCCTGAAGTGTGTGGGATGCGCCATATGCCTCCAATGCCCAGACTTCCATCTCTCCGAGCCTCTGTCCGCCAAACTGCGCCTTTCCTCCCAATGGCTGTTGTGTTACCAATGAATATGGGCCTATAGAGCGGGCATGCATCTTATCATCAACAAGGTGATGAAGTTTGAGCATGTATGTATATCCAACGGTAACCGGCCTCTTGAACGGCTCGCCGGTTCTGCCGTCACAAAGTGTAATCTGTCCGGTTGAAGGTAACCCTGCCTTCTTAAGAAGTTCCTTTATCTCGCCTTCTTTGGCGCCTTCAAAAACAGGTGTCGCAGCATGGAGGCCCAATGCCTTTGCAGCCCATCCAAGATGGGTTTCCAGCACCTGCCCTACATTCATTCTCGAAGGAACCCCGAGTGGATTTAAAACTATATCCACAGCTGTCCCATCAGGAAGATACGGCATATCCTCTTCCGGCAATACCATTGCCACCACGCCTTTGTTGCCATGCCTCCCTGCCATCTTGTCTCCAACCTGAATCTTGCGCTTCATCGCTATGTAGACCTTAACAAGCTTGTTAACACCCGGAGGAAGCTCATCGCCTCTCCTGACCCTGTCAACACTCTCGTCGTATCTCGACTCAAGATAACGCACATACTGGTTAGCTTCATTATTCACAATATCTATCTTTTCTTTCACATCAAGGTCAGCTATCTTTATGCTCATAAGATGTTCATTCTTAACTCTCTCTAATTGTTTCTCAGTAAGTTTTTTGCCCTTTTGACAAACAACCTCTTTTGTCTTGGAATCCTTCACGTCCTCAGTCACTTTCTGATTAACAATAAACTCCCTCATCTTGCGGAATTTGTCTTCCTTTACTATCCTGACTTCCTCTTCCAGGTCACGCTGCAATCTCAGGATGTCGTCTTCCTCTATGCTTTTTGCCCTTACATCTTTCTCCGTGCCTTTTCTCGAAAATACTCTCGCATCCACAACTGTCCCTTCTATGCCCGGAGGTACATAGAGACAACTTTCTTTTACGTCCTCAGCCTTCTCTCCGAATATGGCCCTGAGGAGTTTCTCTTCAGGCGTGAGTTGTGTCTCACCTTTTGGCGTTACTTTCCCTACAAGGATATCCCCTGGTTTAACCTCTGCGCCTATTCTTATTATCCCGCTCGCGTCCAGTTCCTTAAGGGCTTCCTCCCCGACATTTGGTATATCCCTTGTAATCTCCTCCGGACCAAGCTTTGTCTCTCTTGCCTCTATCTCAAACTCCTCTATATGCACGGATGTAAAAACATCCTCTTTTACAAGCCTTTCACTCATAAGGATTGCATCCTCAAAGTTATATCCGCCCCACGGCATAAAGGCAATAAGCACATTACTGCCAAGGGCAAGTTCTCCCAAATCAGTACATGGGCCGTCTGCAAGAACACTGCCTTTTGTAACTGCATCGCCGACATTTACTATAGGTTTCTGATTTATACAGGTTGCCTGATTTGACCTCTGAAATTTTATAAGGCTGTATATATCAACTCCGCCTCCGTTTTCCGTAACCTTTACAACAACCCTTGAGGCGTCAACACTTTCCACTATGCCGGGCCTTCTGGCAATAACAAGAGCGCCTGAATCCCTTGCAGCCACATGCTCCATGCCTGTGCCCACGATAGGCGCCTGTGAACGAAGCAGCGGAACTGCCTGCCTCTGCATATTTGAGCCCATTAATGCCCTGTTCGCATCATCGTTTTCAAGAAATGGAACCAGGGCGGCAGAAATGCCTACAATCTGTTTTGGCGATACATCCATATACTGTACTTCCTGCGGAGTCACCATCCTGAAGTCTCCGCCTACCCTAGCGGAAACAGTCTCGCCGATAAGATGCCCTTTCTTGTCCACAGGTGATGTTGCCTCGGCTATAACGAATTTTTCGCCATCAATAGCAGAAAGGTACTCTACTTCTTCTGTCACTTTTCCATTGACACTTTTCCTGTACGGGACCTCTATAAACCCAAAATCATTGACCCTCGCATATGTTGCCAATGATGTTATCAAGCCAATGTTTGGGCCCTCCGGCGTCTCTACAGGACATATCCTTCCGTAATGTGTAGGATGGACATCCCTGACCTCAAAGCCTGCTCTCTCCCTTGTCAGGCCGCCTGGCCCGAGGGCTGAAAGCCTTCTCTTATGCGTTATCTCAGACAAGGGATTTGTCTGGTCCATAAACTGGCTAAGCTGGCTGGTGCCAAAAAATTCTTTTACAGCAGCCATAACAGGTTTTGCATTAACCAGGTCATGCGGCATTGCTGTCTCGAGTTCTGCAAGGGACATCTTCTCTTTTATTGTGCGCTCCATCCTGACAAGCCCTATTCTGAACTGATTTTCAAGAAGCTCACCGACACCCCGTATACGCCTGTTGCCGAGATGGTCTATATCATCAACTTCACCTTTGCCTGTTCTTAACGCAAGCAGATAACGCACGATCTCGATAATATCCTTGTCAATGAGGATTCTCTTGTCGAGCGGTGCATCTATCCCAAGTCTTTTGTTCAGCTTTAACCTGCCCACAGGTGAAAGGTCATATCTCTTGGCATCAAAGAAAAGCCCGTTAAACAGCTCTTTCGCTGCATTAATCGTAGGAGGCTCACCGGGTCTTAACTTCCTGTATATCTCAACAAGGGCCTCATCCTGTGTTTTTACTTTATCTGTTAAAAGTGTATCTCTCAGGGAAGAGAGATAATGCACATTGTCTATAAATAAAAGAGAGAGGGAATCTATCTTTGCAGAAAGCACCTTATTAAATATTTCCTCTGTTATCCCCTCGTTCCCCTCAAGAATTACCTCTCCTGTATCAGGATCTACTATATCTTTCAGCGTAATCCTGCCTATAATGTCCTCTTTTGAAATCGGTATTTCCTTTATATGAGAGGACTCCATCTTTTTTATTGCCCCTTTGGTTATCTTGCTGCCTGCCTTCACAAGCAACTCCTTTGTTTGCGGAGCAATTATATTCTGAACAGCCTTTATCCCTGAAAGGATATCGCTGACAACTCTTGTAAAGGCATTGCCTTTTATCTTAATCGTCTCTACGGGATAAAATATCTTTAACAGGTCTTCATTGGTGTAACCAAGAGCCTTGAGCACTATAGTTGCAGGCAGCCTTTTTCTTCTATCAATCCTGACATATAGAATATCTTTTATATCAAACTCAAAATCAAGCCATGAACCTCGCGATGGTATCACACGGGCGGAATACAGAATCCTTCCGCTTGCATGGGTCTTACCCTTGTCGTGGCTAAAAAACACTCCGGGAGAACGATGAAGCTGGCTGACAATTACGCGCTCTGTACCATTAATAACAAAAGTCCCTGTTTCTGTCATCAACGGTATCTCGCCTATATATACCTCCTGCTCCCTTGACTCTTTCAGCCTCTTATTCTTGTTCCCCTCTGATTCATAAAGGTTGAGCCTTATCTTTATTTTAAGAGGCGCTGAGTACGTTACACCCTTCTGCAAACAGTCCCTGACACTGAATTTAGGCTCCTTAACTGCATAGCCGAGAAAATCCAGAGAAGCTGTTTCGTTGTAGTCCATAATAGGGAAAACACTCATAATTGCTGATTGAAGGCCAACATCTTCCCTTTTATCCGGCTGGACGTCTTTTTGCAAAAAAAGATTGTAAGAATTTCTCTGTATATCTATCAGGTTTGGCACTTCCAGAAAGGGAGGCACCTTTCCAAAATTTAACCTTTCTCTAAGAACTCTTGCCATATGTCTCCTTTAACAGCTATCAGCTATCAGCCATCAGCAGTTAGCTGAAAGCCGATAGCTGAATGCTTTTTTATTTACTTTACTTCTACCTTTGCTCCCTGCTCTTCGAGTTTAGCCTTTACGGAATCGGCTTCTTCCTTTGTAATGCCTGTCTTAACAGGCTTTGGAGCGCCATCGACAAGGTCTTTGGCCTCTTTAAGGCCAAGTCCGGTAAGTTCACGAACAACTTTTATAACCTGTATCTTCTTGTCACCCGCTGCGGCAAGGATAACATCAAAGCTTGTCTTTTCTTCTGCGGCAGCCGGTGCTGCGCCTGGAGCAGCTGCAATAGCAATTGGTGCCGCTGCTGTAACTCCGTATCTTTCTTCAAATTCCTTAACAAACTTCGACATATCGAGTACTGTCATATTGTCGAAGAATTCAAAAACCTGTTCCTTTGTAACTGACATTTAATCTACCCTCCTGTTTATTAGAGCTGACAGCCGACAGCTGACAGCTGTTTTTTAATTACTTTTCTTTGTTTCCAATGCCTTCACTGCGTATGCAAAACTACTGACCGTTGCCGACAATGCACCTGCCATCTTGCTCAAAGGCGCCTGTAATACACCTGCCAGTATGCCAAGAAGAACTTCTCTTGACGGAAGCTCGGCAATCGCCTTAATATCCTGAGCATTGTATAACTTGCCTTCGATAACTCCTCCGCTCACTTTCAGCTTGTTATTTTTCTTCGAATACTCAAGGATCTTTTTTGCAACCAGCGCTGCGTCCAGATATCCGATTGCAATGCCGATCGGGCCTTTAAATAAATCGCTGGCTGCTGATACAGCTGTTTTCTCAGAGGCTGCTCTCGCCAGAGTGTTTTTGACAACTTTGTATTCTATGCTTGCTCCGCGAAGACTCTTCCTGAGGTCAAAAAGCTCAGCAACAGTAAGCCCCTTATAGTCTGTAAAGACCACTGCGTTAGCCTTGCCGAACTTATCCTTGAGTTCAGCTATAAGGCGTGATTTTTCTTCCCTTTTCAGTTTATCCCTCCTTTCCCAGAGACGGGGAAAGCGTCTCGGTAGGCCAGCATTGCCGATTAAAGAGCAGCTTCCATGTCAGGTTGAGGCTGAGGTTAAGTACTTTCTTAACCTTTACCTTGACCCTTCTGCTGTTCTGCCTACTGTCTCTGACTTTATTTATTAAGTTACCCGCCAAGGCAGGCAACTTTTCACTATTACCTCTCTCATTTCGCTGCTGTTAAACTATTTACATCAACCTTTACGCCGGGCCCCATGGTAGATGATACCGCCACTCTCTTGAGATATTTTCCTTTGCTCGTAGGTGGTTTAGCTTTTATTATTGACTCGATTATTGCCATAGCGTTATCTACCAGCTTCTTCTTATCAAACGAAACCTTTCCTATCGGCACATGTATCACCCCTGCCTTCTCTGTCTTATACTCAACCTTTCCTGCCTTTATCTCTTTTACGGCCTTTGCCAGGTCAAATGTAACAGTACCAAGCTTGGGGTTAGGCATCAGCCCTCTCGGTCCTAAAATCTTTCCAAGTTTCCCGACAAGCCCCATTATGTCCGGCGTTGCTACTGCCTTATCAAAGTCAAGCCAACCCTGCTGTATCTTCTCTATAAGGTCTTCAGCTCCAGCATTATCTGCACCCGCATCCCTCGCTTCCTTCTCTTTTTCCCCTTTCGCAAATACAATCACCCTCACTTTTTTGCCTATACCATGAGGAAGAACGATTGCGCCTCTAACCATCTGGTCTGTCTTTTTGGCATCAATCCCTAGATTTACTGCCATGTCAACTGTCTCGTCAAACTTCACAAAGGAAGATTCCTTTATCAGGCCTATTGCATCTTCGAAAGAATATTCCTTTCTTCTCTCAACTTTTTCCTGAACTGCCTTCATTTTTTTCCCCATTTTATACCTCTTCCATATAGACTAAGGTTTAGGTTAAGGCTAAGGTTAAGAAATCTCTAAACCTCAACCTTGACCTTAACCTTAATCCTTTTTTTAATCTGTTATATCCACTCCCATACTTCTTGCAGTGCCTTTTATAATCTCCATTGCCTTTTCAATAGAATGAGCATTAAGGTCAACAAGCTTTGTCTGTGCTATCTCTCTGACCTGTGCTGAAGTCAGTTTCCCAACCTTATCCTTGTTAGGAACTCCCGAGCCCTTAATAATCCCTGCTGCCTTTTTGATAAGTTCAGATGCAGGGGGCGTCTTGGTTATAAATGTAAATGTCCTGTCTGTATATACGGTCAGGACAACCGGGATTATCGTGTCACCCAGCGCCTGAGTCTGCGCGTTAAATGCCTTACAAAACTCCATTATATTAATGCCATGCGGGCCAAGCGCCGGCCCTACAGGAGGCGCCGGATTCGCCTTTCCCGCTGGTATCTGAAGTTTTACCTGTGCAGTTACTTCTTTCTTAGCCATTTAAATCCTCCTAATATAAGTCATATAGGACGTATATGACCTATTCCTTTATGCTTTTTCTACCTGAAAAAAATTAAGTTCAACAGGTGTCTGCCTGCCAAATATACTTACCATTACCTTAAGTCTTCCATGGTCCATGTCAACATCTTCAACATAGCCTACAAAATTAGTAAATGGGCCGTCTGTTATTCTCACGGTCTCATTTTTCTGATACTGGGTCTTAACCTGGAAGGCATGGCCTTTTTCCATCTGCTGCAATATTACATCAATCTCTTCCTGGGCCAATGCTACAGGATTTGAGCCTCCCACAAAACCAGTTACACGCGGAGTTTTTCTTACAAGATGCCATGACTCATCATCAAGGTCCATCTCGATAAGAATATATCCCGGATAAAATTTCTTGTCACTCTCTCTCTTTCCGCCGCCTCTAAGCTCAATTATGCGTTCGCTCGGAACCAGAATGTTCGATATCTTATCCTTAAGGTCTTTCTTTTCTACCTTGTCCTCAATAGACTGCTTAACCTTCTCTTCAGAGCCCGAATAAGTATGTACTACGTACCAGTTTTTTGCCATTTTTACCTCAATAACCTGCTTACGACTTTTGAAAGTCCACGGTCAATAATCCCTAAAAACACTGCCACTATAAGAACTGTAATGATAACCACCCATGTGGAACCTATAAGTTCATCCCTGTTAGGATAAACAACTTTTTTAGCCTCAGCCTTCACTTCTTTAAAAAATCCTTTTATCTTTTCTATCATATGTTTATTACTTCTTTATGGCAGGCCAGGAGGGATTTGAACCCCCAACCCTCGGATTTGGAGTCCGACGCTCTAGCCGTTAGAGCTACTGGCCTTTCTCTATGCCTTTGTCTCCTTATGTAAAGTATGTTTTCTGCAATGCCTGCAGTATTTTTTCCGCTGCAACTTCTCTGTTGTATTCTTTTTGTTCTTCATAGTTGAATAGTTTCTGTTTTTACATTCAGTGCATTGAAAAAGGATTATATCACGCATTATCGTTCTCTCCGTTCACTTTAGTTTTCAGCTGTCAGCTAATAGCTGAAAGCTAATTACGCCTATGCTATAACCTCAGTAACAACACCGGCACCGACAGTACGGCCGCCTTCCCTTATCGCAAACCTCAGTTCCTTCTCCATTGCTATCGGAGTTATCAGTTCTACTGTTATGGTTACGTTGTCCCCGGGCATCACCATCTCCATT
>JACRGY010000176.1 GCA_016212165.1 Nitrospirota bacterium | reverse complement strand
CGGGTCTTCGAGGCTTTCAGGGACTTTTCTCTTCTTTTCTTTATATCTGCCCTTTGCAGGCCCGTATTTTTCTACAAGGTCCTGCAATTCGCACTCACCTGCCTTATCGCACACAGGACAATCAAGCGGATGGTTAATAAGCAGAAATTCGAGTATGCCTCTTCTGACATCGGCTATCTGCTCTGTCTCTGTTTTGACAACCATTCCGTCAGCAACCATAAGAGTGCAAGCTGTCTGCAGTCTCGGTATCTTTTCAACTTCGACAAGACACAGCCTGCAGCCGCCGTATCTTTCAAGCTGTTCATGCCAGCAGAGCGTAGGTATCTTTATGCCTGCAGACCTTGCAGCCTCAAGCACAGTGACAGGCTTCTCTAATTTAATCTCTTTGTTGTTAATGGTAATTGTAATCATAAATTAAAAATTTAAAATTAAAAGTTCAAAATAAATGAATTCCATAATTTTTAATTTTTCATTTTACACTTTGAATTTTTTATGTGTTCCTCAAACTCATTCCTGAAATGTTTTATGTAATTCTGGACAACAGAGGCTGCTCCGTCTCCCAGCGGGCAGAAGGTCTTGCCAAGCATATTTCCTGAAACAGAAAGCAGAAGCTCTATGTCTCCTTCCACACCTGCGCCGTTTTCTATCCTTTCAAGAATGCTTCTCAGCCATCCTGTGCCTTCACGGCATGGCGTGCATTTGCCGCATGATTCATGCTCAAGGAATTTCAGCGCCCTGTGGCAGACTTTAACGAGACACACTGTTTCGTCCATCACAATCACAGCGCCTGAACCGAGCATGCTCCCGTGCTTCGGCATATTTACAAAATCCATAGGGCAGTCTATCTTGTCAGCAGGAAGCACCGGAGTCGTAACCCCGCCAGGAATCACAGCCTTAAGATTCTTCCCGTCCTTAATTCCTCCGCAGTGCTTATAGATTATGTCCCGCAGCATGGTCCCCATAGGGAGTTCATAAACACCGGGTTTTTCAACATGCCCGCTTACACAATACAGTTTCGGCCCCGGGCAGTCAGAACTCCCGATCTTTGAATATTCTTCCCCGCCAATTTCTATAATAAGGGGGATATTTGACAGCGTCTCTACGTTATTGATCACTGTAGGTTTTGCGAAAACTCCCACGTTTACAGGAAACGGGGGCCTCATCCTCGGCTGCCCCTTGTCTCCCTCCAGTGATTCTATTAAAGCGGTTTCTTCACCGCATATATATGCGCCTGCGCCGCGATGAACAGCGAGATGAAACTTTACGCCCTTCCCTAAAATATCGTCCCCGAGAAAATTGTTTTCATATGCCTGAGCGATTGCCCTGTTCAGGATATGATATGCGCCAGGATACTCGCCTCTCAGGTATATGTATCCGTACTGTGCTCCGATTGCATAGCCGGCGATAACCATCCCTTCTATCAGGAGATGCGGATTCTTCTCAAGTATAGGCCTGTCCTTAAAGGTTCCCGGTTCTCCTTCATCTGCATTGCACAGGAGATATTTCGGGAATTTCGGGTCAGCACAGGCAAACAACCATTTCATTGCGACAGGGAAACCTGCTCCTCCCCTTCCTCTCAGCCCTGACTTCTTCACCATCTCTGTTATTTCCTGCGGTTTGTCCTCAAACGCCTTCGGAAGACTTCTGTATCCGCCGGCTCTCTTATACTCGTTGATATCGGCTGAGTTCGGGTTCTCTATGTTTTTTAATAAAACCTTTTCCATAACTTTTAATTTATTTATACTTCCCCAATATTTCCTCTATATACTTTTCCGTGAGGTTCTCATAAAAATCATCATTCACGAGCATTGCAGGAGCTGTGCCGCATGCGCCTATACATTCCATGATAACAAGTGAAAACCTTTTGTCAGGAGTTGTCCCTCCGGGTTCAAGCCCGTATTTATTCTTAAGGAAATCTGACAGCTTCTCTGCGCCGAGTATCATGCATGAGACATTTGTGCATAGCTGCACAACATGCCGCCCCATAGGTTTGTGCTTATACATTGCATAAAATGTCCCTACACCTCTTGCAATCGCCTTTGGGACGCCAAGAGCCTCTGAAACAGCTTCATATGCATCAGCTCCGAGATGCCCGAATTCTCTCTGTGCAATATAAAGAGCAGGCAATAGGGCAGCGCTCGCATCCGGATACTTCTGCCTTATCTCATTCAGTTCTTTTATAGCTGCTTCGCTCAACATAAATTCACTCAGGCTGCTTGCCTCCTTGTTATTTGCTCTTCCTGAACATCATGTGCATAAGGTCCGTATGCTGCGAATTCATGTCCCTGACCAGCGCAGCAAGGTCTATAGCAATATTCCGCAGTATCTTTAAAGCAATTACAGGGCGGGTCTCTGCCAGTTTGTCAAACTCACATCTTTCAAGCACCAATAATTGAGTTTCTTCTTCTGCAACAGTGGTTGCATTATGCTTTTTCCCATCAAGAAATGACATTATCCCGAATTCCTGTCCTTTCTTCAGAGTTGCAACCGGGAACTGGTCTCCTTCAACAGTTATCCTGTCCACTCTCACCTTGCCTTTTTCAATGATATTGAGGTTGTTATTTCCTGATTCTCCTTCCTTGTATATCACCGCGTCTGGTTTGAAATCCTTTACCTCCAGGAGGTTACTGATTATTTCTCCTTCACTCGCGTTAAGGTCCCGAAATAAATTAATCCCTTCTACAATGTTCATACTTGCCTCCTATCTGTCACACTCTCCGAGAACTATATCGATAGTCCCTATGTTTGCGATAACGTCTGCGACAAATCCGCCCTCGCATAATTTCGGCAGAATTGATGCATGAACAAAAGAGGGCGCTCTCACTCTCATCCTGTACGGCTTGCCGGTGCCGTCGCTTACAAAATAAAATCCGAGTTCCCCTTTAGGAACCTCTGTAGCAGAATATATCTCTCCTTCAGGAGCAACCGGACCTTTTGTTATGAGGACAAACTGATGTATGAGATGTTCCATGTCCTTTAAGACCATATCCTTCGGAGGAAGGGT
>JACRGY010000175.1 GCA_016212165.1 Nitrospirota bacterium | reverse complement strand
TTTTTCAAAATCCTTTGCATTCATGGAACTATTTGAATCATAGGCCGGCCTGTTTGCAAGGGCCAATATCTCTCCTGTAAAAGGGTTCATCATTATTATGGTCGCAGCAGATGCCTGCCAGCGCAGCATTGCGTTATCCAGCCCCTTCTCTACGATATACTGCAGCCCCTCATCTATTGTCAGAACTATATTATTGCCCTTTGATTCCATGTCCTCACCCTTAGAAAGCGTCCTGCCGGTTGCGTCACGCGTAACCAATATCTTGCCGCCGGGTGTTTTCAGAAATTTATCATACTTGAGTTCAACGCCCTCCAATGCCTGGTTGTCTATACCTACGGCGCCGATGATATGGGATGCCAGCCTTCCCTTTGGATAAAATCTCTTTGCGTCAGGCATGAAGCCGAGCCCTTTTATCCCCATTTTTTTTATTCTCTCTGCAGCCTCAAGATTAAGCTTTCTTTCTACCCACACAAATCTTCCTTTTGAAGAAAATTTCGCAAGTATTGCATCCTCTCTCCTGCCGGTCACCCTTGAAATGGCATACGCTGCAGTCTGCGGGGACGCAACTGCATCAGGCTTGCAATACAGCGATTCCACCTCAAGATTCACACCGAGTTCCCTCCCCCGCCTGTCAAATATAAAACCCCGCCTCACCTGTATGTCTTCCTGTTTGAGCTGCTGTATATTGGCCCTTTCAGAGAGCCTTCCGTGGTTGAGGACCATCAGGTCTACGAGACGTAAAAATACCGCAACAAAGCCGAAGATTATTGCGGTATTAAGAATTATCGCTCTCTTCCTCATCAATACCTTTTCCCTCTATTTTTAGGGTTCAGATAACCGCCTCCCATCAAGAGACGCTTTATATGGTGTAACTCCCTTTTCCTTCTTTACATAAATCACTTTTACCCTGTCGGGAAAAACCAATTCGACTTTCCCATCCCCGGTATTTTTGACATTCTGGATAGACAACAGGCTTGCCTTCTCTGCCATAAGCATCTTTCTCTCTTTAAGGGTTTCCATTCTCTTATTATCAAGCTGGGCAATGCTGTACTCGACGGTCCTTACGCTGGACCTGAGCCATACAATCGAGAAAATCCCGAATAAAAGAAGCACCACTGCCAAAGGGATTAAGACAAAAGAAAAAATACCTCTGTGACTATGCGGATGGGTCATTTTTTTTCTGCTCCTCTCAGTTTCGCGCTCCTTGCTGAAGGATTAAGCCTGACTTCCTCATATGCAGGGACCAGCGGTTTTTTTGTCAGCACATCAAATACTCCCAGCTTCTGATTGTCCCTGATAAAGTTCTTTACTATCCTGTCCTCGAGGGAATGGTATGAAATGACACAGAGCCTTCCTTTGCTTTTTAGAATTCCCGCTGACGCGTCAAGCCCTTTTTTAAGTTCATTCATCTCATCATTCACGGCAATTCTCAAGGCCTGAAACGTCTTTGTTGCAGGATGAAGTTTTCCCCTTCCTTTATAAACACTGCAAACAATATCCGACAGCTCAGCGCATGTGCCTATCTTTTTCCTGGCCCTGTAATCCACTATGGCCCTTGCTATCTTGCGGGAGAGCCGCTCTTCTCCGTATTCCCACAAAATTCTGTCTATATCCTTTTCAGGATATTTATTGACAATGTATGCTGCCGTTAAATCCTGCGACCTGTCCATCCTCATATCCAGTGGTTCTTCAGAAAGAAAACTGAATCCCCTTTCAGCAGTTTTTAAATGGACCATGGAAGTGCCGATATCAAATAAAATACCGTCAACCCCTGTGACCCCTGTCTCTGCAACCAGCCGGCCAACCTCGGAAAATCTTCCCTTTTTCAATATAACCCTGCTGTCTGCGAGCCTGCTGCCTGCCATACTCAAGGCCTCGTCATCCCTGTCAATGCCGATAAGCATGCCGCTGCCGATATGTTTGAGTATCTCTTCTGCGTGGCCGCCAAGCCCAACTGTTGCATCAACATATATCCCCCCGGATTCTGGTTTAAGCAACACTATCACCTCCCTCAGCATAACAGGGAGATGAATCACCTTCACAGCAAACAACCTCTAAAGCCCGTAACTAACGAGCCGTTCTTCAACAGCCTTTTTATCTATCCTTGCCGGGTCTATCATTGCATCCCACTCTTTCCTGTCCCACAGCTCTATCTTTTCTATCTGCCCGACAATAACAATATCCCCGTTTATTGCAGCGTCTCCTCTGTGGGCCACAGGTATAAGAACCCTGCCCTGCTTATCCAGTTCAGATTCAACAGCAGATGCAATAACCCTTCTCATAAAAAATTTCACTGCATCATCCATCTTCGGCATGGCCCTTACCCTATCCTCAAGCTTTCCCCATTCCTCCGAGGGATATATATGAAGGCACCTGTCAAATGCGGCATTAACGATATAAAGCTTTGAACTATAATTAGAAGAAATGATTTCCCTGAAAGGAGCAGGAATGATGATTCTGCCCTTTGGATCTACTGTGTAGTAATATTTACCTGAAAAAGAAGGCACCCTTCCTCCACTTCCTACCACTTTTTACCACTAATATAGGGGTTGAGGGGGGTCTTGTCAAGAAAAAAATTAATAAAATTGAAGGGTTGTCTATATTTTGTGGTTGCGGAAGGAGACAACCACTATATACAGGCATGGGGCAATAGAGGCAGGATTTAGCCTGCCTCTATTATTCATCCTAAGAAGGCTTGTTCATTCTTCTGCGCTCTCTCATCTCTTCTCTCAGTTCTCTTCTCTCTTCCCTGAAATTCTTCTTGCACGCTCTAAAGTCTTCTCTTGTCTTAGCGGCCTCGATACATGTCTTTGCTTCCTGAAGCATCTTTATGCGCTCGTCAATGAGAGTGATCATTTTTTCTTTTCTCTGTTCTACAGTCATGGCCTGCCGGGCTTTTGTTCCCTCCGGATTCTGGGCAAAGACATACACTGATATGCCCAGCACAAAAACAACTGCCAAAAGCACTGCTGTCAATCTCTTCATCTCTTCTCACCTCCTTATTGCGTTTTTTATATTCTCTCATAGAAGCAATCCTGATACCAGAACAAAAACCATTCAATTTCACAGTGTCAGGAAAATTAAATTCTTGTTTCAGGAAAGCGCTTTCTTGTTTGGGGATATAATTGAATTAATCACCTGAAAAGGTTTAATATTTTAGCAATAATATGCGCAGGGCTGCTTATAATGAGAGGTTTAAGGGATGGGGAAGAGATGAAGCTTGTATGGCTATAGTCATTCAAGATTGAAGACAACCTCGCTGGTGTTACGTAAAGACACAATCAAGAAGAATATGCAAAGTTGTGATAGGACGCCCAACACTTTCTCTGTCATGTGCACTAATCCATTCATGCGGCAGATCCTTAAGAATTTCCTTGTCAGACTGCGGTGATTTCAGATGCAATTGTTTTTTATCTCGATCAATAGTGCTTTTTACTTCATTTTTCCAGTAAAGGAGTGAATCACTTTGAACATATCCGAGCATGGTAGCTTCGTCGTATCTTGATGCATACAGTCCACTGACAAAGCACCCCATTCCATCAATGCCGATATATTTGTTTGCTCCGAACCCCTGGGTTCGTAGCCGTTTCGCTTCAAATACATACTCAGGTCGTCCTTTAAAATGTGCTTCAATTATCATATCCGCTCTCGGTCGTGTTCTTCCCGCAGAACCCTTTCTTTCAACAGGCGGATCATCCTTTACTGAATAGTAAGCACACCACCCTGGACAATCCGATGCTCGAAGCCGATTGTTAATTGCTTCTGCAATAAAGCCTGTGATAGCCGGTTCCTGCTCATTAGATGACCGTATTCTATGGCGCGCATCTGCATAACCCCAAGCAATTAATTGGTGCGCTTGTTCTCGAAATGATTCACTATATGCTCCATAATAGGTCAGGCTGGGTTCTGATGTTTTAATGTTGTACTGTTTCATGTTCTGCAATAATTTCCCCAATAATATCACCGGCATCATTCATTGCTTGTGTCTGAGTCCAATCTATTAATCGCGGGTTTTTGTAAATATACATTTTAGGGTCAGCAAATACACGCAATCCGCGCTTTACGTATACCCACTGACTAAATTGTTCACGCAAAGTATCGCTGAGTTCGGCAAACAGTTTTGCCGTTTTAACATCCCCTGATTTAACACTGACAGGAATGGTATTTTTTCCTTTGGCAATTTCAACAACACACTTTACTAACTCTTCGGAATAGGTAATTCTCACTCTATGGAAAATCTTACCCATAGCAAATCCATCAAGTTCATCTCTCAGGGTGCGAGCATAGGCAGACAGCCTGGCTTCAGATGGGACTTGTACAAGCTTTGTTGGAGTCGCAGGCTTATCCAAAGGCAAACGCAGTTGGATAAATTCACTTACCAAAAGGCGGATATCTTCGGGTATCTTCAAAAGAGAAAAAATTGCCTTATCAATCTTTTTTTGTAATTTCTCCTTTAGTTCCCGCACAATTGGATCGGGCTCCTCGGCATACTCGTCAGTCAACGTTTTATGATGCGTTTTTTCGTCCAAATCTAATTTTCCGCTTTTGCCCTTCACTGCATAACTTGATAATTCCAGCTTTTCTGTGTCTACAAGCTCTTTATGAAGCTTGACAAGTTCATCAATCTGCTGCGATGTGAACTCAGGCACAGGTATTTTTCGCACCACAGAAGTAGAGACGCGTTTTGTTTGACGAAAAACACCCCACTCCTGAGAATTAAAAAATAAATAGTAAGAAGCCAGGCTTGAACTAAGATAGACTGCGAGGGCTTTCAAATAATCTTCATCACTCATAGAAGGGGATGCAATGCCCATCTGACGAGGTGGAATTACAAAAGGCTTGTTGCTGAATGCTATATAGTCTCCCCAATTTGTCGACAAAATAATATGCGGCGCTTTGGTAACGGAAAGACCTGCTTCCCCGCCTTGCTTTCTTATATAGCACTTTTCATCAGGAATACTGAAAAGAACATTCCGTGGTACTGAAAAAGAGAAAAAAGATCGTCTCATTACTTTGGTTTGAAATTCTTTTTTATCTTTCAGGTCTGGGATATGTACTAATTTATCTTTTGTTTCTTTAGTAATATCACGCAACTCTGATCCCTGATGGAATAGCCACACATGCTTTCCAATCACATCGCCCAACTCGGTTGGAAACAAAGATTTGATTCGTTCCATAGCCCTTTTGTCGCGATAAGACCCCCAAAGTGCATATTTCCATATAGATGACTCTCCATTTGCGGCTTCATACGGCGATATGGCTTGAATTTCGTTCTCAGTAATTGTTATCAGCCACGGTCTTTTCTGAGCACCTGAAATCTGATTAACATTGAAAGGGCCATAATGTATGATATGTGGTTTGTCTTGTATTCCTGCTGCAACTTCATAAATAAAAGTTGCAGCAGGAAGCGTAGCTCTCCCATCGAATAAAATTTCTCTCATATTGGCAAAATTTGTAATACGAAGGACATCATGCTTGTTAAAAAAAGACTGCCGATATTTCTTTGATTCACGATTAAAGAGGCTTGTTGCAGGCAAAATAAGACCTATTATCCCATCTTTATTTAACAGCTCCGTTACCAAACAGCTATATGCTTCTGCGATGCGATTGCCGCCCACAGCATATTTTTTCTGATTAGCCGGAAGGTTTATCCATGAATAAGCAAGCTTTTCATCATCGGGATTTGCTTTGGTCCAAGGCGGATTACCTACGATCCAGTCAAATTTAACCCCCTTTTGCCAAAAGTTAGATTCACTTTTTTCTCCTTTTAAGTCAAAGAAGTCGGACTCAAAAATTTGCGTATTGTGCAGATCAGGGAACTGAAACTCAAAATGCTGCAAGTCAGGCGGCTCAACGTTCACATAATGCAGGAGCGTTAAAATCAAACTGAACTCCGTTACATAGCAGGCGTCTTGTTCGCGTTCGACTCCAAAAATACTTTTAAGTAAAATGTTAGAAAGTTTTGTGGGGCTTAATTTTTGTCCTCCTTGACGTTGCATTTCCTTCTCAATAAGTCGTCTATATGCAAGTACGAGAAAAACGCCAGAACCGCAAGCAGGATCGAGTATTTTCATGCCGTTTTCAAGCGGCCTTGCCCACTCAACTTCAGAAAGGAGATAGTCCGCTAAAATTTCAGGAGTATAGTATGCCCCTTTCTTTTTTCTTTCAAAAATAAACTGCTCATAAATTGCAGAGAGTGTCTCTACCGGTATGTATTGGAAGTTATAAGATTTGAAAGCAAAGCTCAATTGGACAACTCTGTTATCTCTTTTGTCTACGTCTCCTCCGCTAAAGATAGAGGCTACAAAGGATACATGCTTGTCTTCAATTGCAGTCTCTTTATCAAAGTCTATCGGAAATATTTTGCCATTGAAACGAATATCAAGAGCATTAACGAGTTTTCTAAAGCCGGAAAGTGTTGCATGATGTGAAAAAACGGCATTTGAATCTATATGTTTCTTTTTTAGCCACTCCTCTGAAAGAATCCTTCTATCTCTCAAATACCTGAAGTAAACATATTTGCCTATTAAAGCATTAGCTGCCCCATCCGGAAGGCCATCTTTTTTTAAGAGATGTCCCAGTTCTTCAAGATTCTTTAGTAACCGTTTATCTACACGTTGATTCGGATCAAGTTTTTCAGCATATTCGGATTTCCATATGCCTGCCGTATCAATAGACGTGGATTTGAAAACTTTCAGCACTGCGTTTAACTGTTCCAAGTCAACAGGAGCGTCTAGCAAGCCGACTTCTTTTTCCTTCTCTGAATAATTGAACCCCGTGTAAATCCTTATCTGGTGGGGAAGACGAACTATTAAAAAGGGAGCATATCCCAGATTCCACAAAGAGCGGTGAATTTGACGTGCATCATCTTCTGTCTTTGCCTCAGCCACGTAGACAGCTGGACGATTTGACAATAGATTTTTTCCAGTGTTCGGACTTGTTCTAATAACATATATTCCTTTTACCCCGGCCTCACGAGCGGCGCGAAACAAATGAGCTGTATCAGGGTTTAAAGGATTATCCGTTGATAAATAGTAGGGTGAACTGTCATAGCCAAGTCTGTTAAGGAGTTCACTGAAAGATATCATTCTCTTAATCCTCTGTTCAGACTTTGAATTTTAGATAGCATAAACGTTTTGCTCATTTTTTACAATTATTCAATAACCCGAAGCGCATTTGAACCATATCCCTTTCTTTCGCAATCTTCTTCATCCCTTGATATGTTTTCCGCTCTCGGTTTCATCGCAGCATTACAGTGTCATCTCCTCTATGGGCAAGATGCCCTTTAGTAATATCCACCACCGCACCTACAACCTGCCAAAAATACTACCCAAGTATTTCATTTCACATACTTCTTCTTAATCCCGTCCTTCTCCATTCTCTTTTCAACAACATCCGGCGACACCAGAAAAGCCTTCGCCACATGCTCGGTGATCAGATCCCATGCAAAGTCCCAGTTTTCCTCCATTGAAATCCCTTTGTCTTTGATTTTCTTTGTCCATTCATTTGTATATTTGACCAGGCTCTCTTTCGGCACAAGAATCAGGCCCGCAAAAGCATACCCCTGATATTCAAGCCAGCTATGCTCTTCTTCGGTCAGAGAGTTGATGAATTCTTTCCAGCCCTCTATGGATTTGAATTTATGCGCGTTGTACAAATGACGGTGCAGAACGATGTGGCCTATTTCATGCGCCAGTGTGAAACGATAGCGCGTGATGCGGTCTGTATAGACGTATTCATCCACATATATGTTCTTCAAATCTCCTGAGGTAAACCCCTCTACTTCAAAAAACCCCTCTACTTCAAACTCTCTCTGAAGACCCAAGACCGGCACGATATTAATGCCGAAATCGAATTCGACAATCTCCTCAATAGGAACAGGGACATTGCCGGACTGATGATGCGCCAGCAGGAATTCATCCGCCTTCCCGCGTAAATCTTCATAACTGTATACAGGAATATCAGGCATGGGTTACGCTTTTTTGATTAGCTCCACAAGTTTTTCAAGCTTCTTTTCCGAAATCTTCTGCCCCCGCAGCGTTCTAAACAGGATAGGCAGACTCGCCGCAACAGACTCGTTTCTAAGCAGTACATCTGGGATTCGGCCTGCCTCAATCCGGGCCAGGTCGAAAAAAGTGTACCAGTCATCAGAGCCCTTCTTGATTCCTAAAAAACTGGCATACTCCTCAAGCTTGTCGCTCCCCTGAGGCGGCGGCATAAGCCCCCGTTCGAGCCTGCTGATGTTGCCGGGATCGAGCTTATTTTCAGCACAGAACTGACGCAAAGTCTTCCTGAGGGAAATTCGCTTCTCTTTAAAGAACTCACCAAAGGTTAGTTTGGCATCCATTGAATGTCACCCCTTTCAGTATTGTTGTATTAATATTACAACGGGTGGGTTGTTGTTGTCAAGACAGCAGAAAATTTTGCAGCGCAGAGAATCATCAGCAGAAAAAATAGATTTATACCCCGTATTTCCTTAAATCCCTCTCTGACAGCCCAAAGTAATGACCAACCTCGTGGATAAGAGTTTTCTGGATTTGTTCGATAAGCTCTTTTTCAGAGGAGCAGATACTCTCGATGTTCTTCTGGAAAAGTATTATCCTGTCAGGCAGGGGATAGGGGATTTCAAAAAAACCGCCCTTCCCTGGATGCGGCACGCCGCTGAAAAGACCGAGCAGGCTTTCTCTTCCTGCATTCACCCGCCATGCATCTTCATTTGACGGATAATCTTCAACAGTAATCGTAATGTTAGTAAAGTACTTACTGTATTCCACAGGCAAGGTTTCCAGCGCCTTTTCAGCAAGCTTTTCAAAGTCCTCTCTGCTTATTCTGAAACTCATAATCTTATTTTACAGAAAGAGCGCACGAAATTAACATGTCGGTACGACTTGCAACCGAGATTGACTGAAGTTAAAATAGGTTTAAACTTGATTTTTCACTCTTTTTGTAATAGCATACACAAAATCTCCTGAAGAGGCGGTGTTCATGGAGTTGGAGAAATTGGCGTCTGTATGAGAATTATATTGAAAGCCTGTGCATCTCTCTTAACTGTACTATTCCTTGCTGCTGTATGCTATGGCGCAGATGCAAAAACCTACTTTAAACATGGCAAAGCCAGCGCAGCCGAGGGACAATATGACGAGTCTATCACTGACTTAACCAAGGCTATTGAACTAAAACCAAAGTATTATCAAGCCTATAACAAAAGGGGAAAGGCTTATGCAGCCAAGGGACAATATGACGAGGCCATTGCTGATTTCACCAGGGCTATTGAACTGAACCCGAAATATTATCATGCCCATAACAACCGGGGGAATGCCTATTATGACAAGAAAGAATATGAACAGGCACTGGCTGACTACTCGAGGGCCATTGAGTTAAATCCAAAGAGCCATCGGGCCTACACCAACAGAGGCAATGTCTATTACGACAGGAAAGAATATAAAGAGGCCTACGCTGACTATACCAAGGCAATCACCCTAAGCAAAAAAAACGATTCTGCTTATTTCAACCGGGGACTTATCTATTATGCCCTGGAACAGTATGACCTGGCTATTGCTGATTTCACAAAGGTAATTCAACTTAAGCCCAGAGACCCCGATGCTTATATCAATCGGGGAAATGCTTACAAAGCCGCAGAGCAACATGAAAAAGCCGATGCCGATTACATAAAGGCAGAGGAATTAAATAAACCCCAATAAGCTTATCTTACAGATAATAGGTGCAAAGAGATTTTAAAGAGGAGGGAACATGAACCCTGTCATTGAGGCAATAAAAAAGAGAAGGTCGGTAAGGTCTTATGATCCCAAACCAATTCCAAAAGATATCATGAATGCAATAATAGAGGCCGGGAATCAGGCCCCCTCTGCAATGAACAGCCAGCCCTGGCGCTTTGTTGTTGTCGAGGATAAGGCGCTGAAAAAAAAGCTCCTCAATGCAGCGCTTCCAAATGCTAAAAAGATTCTTGAGCATGTAAAAGACTCTGACCCTGAGAGATATAAAACAATAATGAAACGCTATGAGGAAATGGAAGACCCTATTTATTATTCTGCACCGTCAATACTTTTTGTTATAGGCTCCGGCAGATATGCAGACCACTCATGCCCTCTCGCCTGCGAGAATATTATGCTTTCCGCATATTCCCTGGGCATAGGAAGCTGCTGGGTTGGCTTTGGTTCAATGGTTACAGATAATGCTGATGTCATAAAGGCGCTTGAACTTAAGGATGACGAAAAGATATTCGGCCCCATTTTGCTCGGCTATCCGAAAGCGCATACCGAGCCCCCGCAGAAAAGAGAGCCTGCCGTCAAGTGGATTTAATTGAGTTGAGTTAAATCATCCCGTTCAGTTAAGGCTGTATTTTATCGGTATCAATAACTGCGCCTCAACAGGCGCCCTTGGAAACGGGGATGCCTTTTTAACTGTCTCAATTGCATTCCTGTCGAGGAGCGCTATCCCTGAACCTTCTTTAATCTTTATATCTTTAGCATGCCCATCAGCACAGACAATAAATGAAACTATCACCTTACCTTCCCATCCCATCTGCCTTGCTACCATTGGATAACTGATCTTCTTCTGTATCGCATCCCTTACATAAGAAAAGTTTTCCTTTAAATACCTGGCTGTTCCATCAATCAGGTTCACACTCTCATAGCTGCCTGTACTTATGAGAGCTGTCTTTTTTTCTGCTGTAACATTAGAAGCATGATTAACGCTCTCATTTTTTTGTTCTGCCGGGGCCTGTACAGGCGCCTGTGTATCTGACGCCTGGCTGTCAGGAATTACCGGTGATAATTTTCGTTCTGCCTTTTCGATTTCCTGCTTTTGCTCTATTATCTCAGGCCTCTGGTTCCTTACTTCTGCCGGCTGCCCTGCAGCATTCATCGGATCTTCAAGGCTGAAATCTATAACCATTAACTTATTTGCAGAAATGATAGAACTGATATTAAATAGAATCATGAATAACAGCACATGGATAACAATAGAAACCTGTAATGACCTGAATTGATAGTTCATCTTTTTTGTTCCGTCTGAAGGCTTACCTTCCTGAACCCGAGTTTTTTTACAATATCAAGAACATCCACAAATACCTGGAGGCTGATGTCCCTGTCTGCCCTTATCAATATTGGAATAGTTTTATCAAGAGATATTATGGAATCCCTTAGGCTCTCCAGCGACATGAGTTTGGAATTCAGGTAAATATTCCCTCTCTTGTCTATTTCTACTGTCTGGGTCTTTAATGTCTCCTCGTGGCTTTTTGAGGCCCTTGGCAATTCAACAGGAATTATCCCGCTCGCTATAAACGTAGACGTAGTAAGCACTATTGTCAGAAGCACAAGCATCACATCTACCAGCGGAATGACATTTATATAATCAAACTCTTTCTCTTCCATTTTTCATCTCCCACTGCATCATGAGAACCTTTGCCTTTCTTAGCAGAAAGTTATAGAAGGTAACTGACGGGATAGCAACCAGCAGGCCTATTGCGGTGGCCTTTAATGCAAGGGCCAATCCGACCATTATCTTGCTTGTATCCATAAAGCCCTCTTTCCCCATGGTATAAAATGTGAGCATAATGCCGAGGACCGTTCCCAGCAATCCTATATAAGGTGCATTGCTGCCGATGGTGGCTATAATGTGAAGCTTGCTTGTAAGGTTAAGTTCCAGAGACTTTTTATCAGGAAAATCATCTATCCTGATATGTTTGTAAACAAGATGCCTCTCAATTGCAATACCAACAGCAATTATGCTCATGACAGTCAGGAGTCCTATTATCCCGTAATCTACAGCAACCCTAAGCCATTCCATTATTATCCTCCTGCATCCCTGCCCCTTTTGTCATTCCGTGCTTGTCACGGAATCCAGTACCTTCCGTTCCCTGTTTTTGCAGGGACAAGGCTGGATTCCGGTTGTCACGGGACGG
>JACRGY010000171.1 GCA_016212165.1 Nitrospirota bacterium | reverse complement strand
TCAGGCACGCAGGAGAGTTACTGGAAAGGAATGTATGAAAGGAAAAATCGCAATAAATAAAGAACTGTGCAAGGGGTGCGCATACTGTGTGACGTCATGCCCCAAGGGAGTGATAGCAATAGAAAAACAGTTTAATAAAATGGGCTATTTCCCGGCAGCCCCCAAACACCCGGATAAGTGCACAGGGTGTGCCTTCTGTGCCCAGATGTGCCCCGAACTTGCAATTGAGGTCTGGATAACGGACAATAATAAAAACAATACCAAAAATAAAAAGGCTTGATTTTATTCAGGCAATTAATATAATTTTAGACTGGCTGTCAGCTTAAGGCCGGCAGCTTAAAGCTAAACATTGGAGGGTTTATGACAAGGTCAGTTCTTGTAGACAAGGTAGCTGAAAAGGTTGAGGGACTCACGCGGAAACAGACAGAGATAGTCATGGAAACTGTTTTCGACAGCATAAAGGAAGCCTTGCAAAAAGGAGACAAAATAGAGATACGGGGCTTTGGAAATTTCAGGCTTAAGACAAGAAATCCGAGAAAGGCAAGAAATCCAAAGACAGGAGAAAGCGTAGATGTCCCTGCCAAGAAGGTCCTCCATTTCAAAGTTGGCAAAGAACTCAAGGAACTTCTGAATCCGTAAAAAACTGCATTTGATGAAATATTTTGTCCTGATATTGATTTTAATATTCAGCCTCACGCTCGCCTCGTGTTCAAACAAGGCTGCTGAGATGTTTGAGACCGCAAAGTTCGAGGAGCTTCAAAACAACAAAGAACATGCCATCGAGCTCTATGATGAGATTATCAAGAAATATCCTGAAAGCGAGCAGGCAAAAAAGGCAAAAGAGAGGTTGGCTGAATTAAGGAAGAAATAATAAGTTTTTGTGCTGCACTGATTGCAATGGACAATTTTCCCATAAAATACCTGCCTTGCTTTTTATCCTTATTATCATGAAATGCCATGAATGATGACTTACTAAGGAGTTCATGAGTAAGCCTACACAATTTGTCATTCCCGCAAGTGAAGCGCGTCGGGAATCCTTCTGAAAGATTCCGGACAAGCCGGAATGACAGAATAGGCGAAAATGTCGCTTTACTTATGGTCTTATTAGTAATTCCTTTTGTTTTTATGGGATTTTTTCTTTTCAAGAATTATCAAATGTGATATTATTCTCTCTATGAATGCGAAAAATACCTGCGGGGTATAGTAATTGTTAGAGCATAAAAGATGACAAAAATAATTATATATAGCATAATATCGTTAACTTGCTTCGTTGGCTTAACTCTTTTCTCTCAAAAACACACAAATAAATATATAGCAATCTTTTGGTGGATATGCTTCAGTATTGCCTTAGCTCTTAATGTTGAGGCAATTTATAGCAACTATAAAAATAATATTATAATCACTAATCTGAATTCAGAAATAACAAATTTAAAAACCAAAGAATTACAAAAGAATTTTAAGCCACTCAGCAATAAAATCAAAAGTGAAGTAAATAACTCGCTCAAAACATTATTAACAGAATATCCTAATCTTAAAAATAAGTTTCTTTTCATGTGCGTTAATCCGTCCAAAGATACATATCAGAAAGCACTTGAATTAGTCGAAATATTTAAAACTGCAGGGATAAATGCAGAATATACAAACACAATATTAAGTGCAAATGCAAATGTTGTTCTTCTTTATCCTGCTGATTTTTCTAATGATAAATTAAATAAATTGTCTATCATTTTATTAAAAATATTCGATATAAAACAAATTTCCGTAAAACAAAATGACGCCAATGATTTTATTTTATATATTTTAGGTAGTCCATATTTTGACGACGAAGGAAAAGTGTTCTATTGATAAACCCTAACATCGGTAAAGAAACGAGGAGGTACGCATGCTGGCAAATCGAATTCTTAACGTCTTGGTTGGCGTTCTCGCCTTCTTGGTCGTTCCATTGCAACTGGTCACAACCTTCGTCCTCGGACTTCTAGTCAGCTTGTCTTTCGGCATTCTCATGCTTCCCATCACACTGATATGGGTTGTGCTTTCTTTCCCGATGATTGGCGCATCGTGGTTAACCGCAAGGATCGGATGGTTGCGCACACCTATCGGCCTTATCGGAATACCTTGGGCGATTCTTGCGGATATATTTGTTGCTTTGATGCCATCTATGGGAGAAATGGAAAGCCGTGCGGCGAAGCTGATGTTGGCCGAATCCTGGCCATATTCATGGGAGTGCTGGAGGTTCCAAATCGGCAAGCTCGATCTCTCGTCTTCCGACTGCACCCCCCTCCGCGAAGTCGTTGGCAGAATCTCGCGCGGGAATCCCTTGATGCAACGTACGATCAACCGCATAGCTGCCGGTGAGGCACTGGACCCAAATGTATGACGATCGGTAGAAACACGAATGCGAACGCCTCACTTCCCTCTCTTTCCCTATTGCAATAATCTTCCACCGCTCCAATAATAGGAAAACATAGGGACACTTCCCGGTTTTTTGAATTGATTTAAATGATTTTTTGTTTTCTCTTTTTACCCAAATATGCTATATTCCCTCTATGAATGCGAAAAATACCTGCGGGGTATAGTATATGTTAGCGCAAACCGGCAATCGGGGCATAAAATAGCCCCGATAACCGATAGGGTAAAAAATTAATAACAACATTAAAAAAGGCACAATATGAATCCCGAAATTTATACCATAATCGATGATATGGAATTGCGATGTCCTAAAAGTCGTATCGCAAATTCTGACCTTCAAACATATTTCCAAGTTCAAAGCTCACACCTCCTTGTTCTTCTTGCGGAAGAAAATGAAAAAGCGTCCAAGAAAATAGAAAAACTTACAAATGTTCTTATTGCCCTTACTCTAGTTATAGCTATTTTGACTGCTGTGCTTGTCCTTTTTGAATTCCGCCCGGAGAGCAAAAAGCTGAGTCAAAATCCAAATCTCAACACAGAAACAAAACAACAAAACAATCAATCTGATGTGATTAATGAACCAAAAAACAAAATCATCAATCATAAATAGATACCTCCATCAAATATTTAAAGCTAAATTAATAAATCCAACGGCGTGTGCGCTAATGAGACGAATGAGCAGATGATTCGCTTATCTTGCTTTACATTCATAAAATTAATTGCGCTAACAAGCGAATCGAACAGAATCCCCAAAGGGGACTGCTCATTCGCCTCATAGGCCGAGAAAAACATAATGAGAAAAGTACGAGCGTCAGTGTGTAGTCCTCCGCTCCGAGGACTGGTGCGCGGCCTTAGATTCTGCGCGACAGCAATTACTATCCATGGAATACTCCTCTCTCTCACATCCGCAATTCAGTCAGTATTCTCTGGTGAAGCCCTGGTCAAGGATTCTGAACTAATTGGAATATTCATATTCTGGATTCTGGCGGTTCCTGCCCTACTCCTCACAATCCCGTTCAACTCGATTCTTTGGAAGTATGGGTTGATGAATGCGCCCGGCTGGTTCGCATGGCCGAAACCGTTAGGAATTGCTCTCGCATATACCGTGTGGGTTGTAATCCTTTTTGGACTGGCGCAGATAATCCATCGGTGGTGCGAAAGAAAGGAAACATAGGGGAAACATAGGGACACTTCCCGGTTTTTTACAAAAAGAAACAGATACTTAGTCGTTCAAAAGGGCTGAGGCATAAACTACGCTGATTATACACTGCGTTATGCTAAAATATACAAAAAGGAAGGTGACTTTATGACTACAAAAACAAAAGAGCTGATTTCAATGGTTGAGTCCTTACCGGTAGATATAAAGACCACGCTAGTTGAAAAGATTCTCAATAGCCTGCATCCGGCACAAAAAGAAATAGATGCATTATGGGCAAAAGAAGCTGAAAAACGAGTCAGGGAAATTAAAACCGGAAAGGTTAAAACCATTCCCGGCGATAAAGTCTTCAAGGAAATTCACGAAAAATATTCCAGATGAAATACTCCTTCCATCCCGAGGCAAAGGAAGAACTGTTTAAAGCGATGAATTATTTTGACGAATGCCGTTCAGGGCTTGGGTTGGAATTCTCGAAAGAAGTTTTTTCAACAATTCAGCGGATAATTCATTTTCCCTCAGCATGGTCTAAATTTTCAGAAAATACGAGAAGATGTCTAACTGCTCGTTTTCCATATGGAGTAATTTATCAAATTATTGAAGAAGAAATCCTAATAATTGCAGTCATGCAATTGAATAGAGAACCTCATTATTGGGAAAAAAGAATAAAGTAACACATAACGATTCAACAACTCCCTCTCTTCCCCCATTGCAATAATCTTCCCCCTCTCCCCATCTTGAGCTAAACACATTCAAAAGAGGAAAGGTCTTTAGGACAGCGAAAGGAATAGAAACACACCTGAAAAATCTTGCCGGATAAATCAGAGTAAACAGCCCATCTAATTATCTCTTATGCGCTTTTTCAATGCACTTCATGCCCTGGATGTCCGGGATGCATCTCCGGAGCAGGAGGCTCCGTCTTCCCGTCGCTCTTATAAGCTGTCGTGGCGCATGCTATTAACATCGCAAGGGAAACTGCTAATATAAAAAACAAGGCCTTTTTCATCTTATCTCTCCTCCCTGATTCCATCATTCAGGCTTATCTGGAATTTTTTCTCTTTTGTCATATTATAGGCTAAAGTTGCATTGCCGTATAGGGTATTTAAAAATTTTTCACCTATTCATGTCCCTGTAATGTAATCCACGGGTTAATCCAATTGTATTTCATTCGTATGTTCCGTTAAAATTCATCATGGCTGGAACAAAGAACTGGAAAGACAACATACATTTCATCCTTGTTGAGCCGAAGGAGGCCGGGAACATAGGCGCCTCTGCGCGGGCCATGAAGAACATGGGGTTTAAAAATCTCGAACTGATAAACCCGGCGGAGTTCCTGAATGATGAAGGAAGACGGATGGCGTGCAATGATGTTGACGTGCTCGAAAAGGCAAAGGTCCATAAAAACCTCGGGGATGCAATAAAAGACAAAGGCATTGTTATCGGAGCTACAAGAAGGCTCGGAAAACGAAGAGGCCTTATCCTGCCTGTAAAAGACGGACTAAAAAGAGCAATCATTGCAGCCAAAAAAAATAAAGTTGCCATATTATTCGGCAGGGAGAGCAAAGGTTTATCCAATAAAGAAGTAGAAGAATGCGGCTTTATGATAACAATTCCTGCTGACCCTTTATCTCCTTCGCTCAACCTTGCGCAGAGCGTATTGCTCGTGGCCTATGAACTGGGGCAGAAGGAATATAAAGCAGCATCTCCTGAATTGGTAAAACGCGCGGAACTCGAGACTCTTTACAGCCATATTCAATTAACCCTCAAGCTTCTCGATTATATTCCAAGGGGCAACAGAGACCTTGAGACAAGGATAATGAGAAACCTGAAACATATGATTGGACGTGCAGGGCTTACTGACTGGGAATTAAGAATGCTTTACGGGATATGCTCACAGGTGGAGAAAAAGATACAGAAATGAAGACAATACGATTCTTAAACAGCCTCATCACAACATCATCCGGTTCATCCATGCGTATCCTGCTGTTGATATTTTTTGCAACTCTTCCTGCTTCTCATGCAGAGGCCTTTCAGGCAAAGATACTTCCTTCAAATATACATCAGGGAGATGCATTCATTATCAGGGTCACAGGACCGGACACAGCAGAGCCCTCGGCGCTCTTTGAAAAAAAGGCCCTGCATTTCAGTAAATGCGGGAAAGGCTGCTTTGTTGCCATAGGCGCTGTTGATATAAAGGCCAGGCCCGGTGTTTACCTGATTTCGCTGAATACAGGGCAGCAGAAGACCAAGCTGCAATTGCGAGTTTTAAAAAGCAGCTTCAAGACAACACATCTTACCCTGCCTGAAGAAAAGGTGACATTCACCCCTAAAGACCTTGTAAGGATAAACAGAGAGGACGACCTGCTGGATTCAATCTGGCAGATAGAGTCAGAGAGGCTCTGGGATGGGAGTTTCATTCTTCCGCTTCCAAATCCTTTCTCGACCCCTTTCGGCGCAAAAAGGATAATCAACAAAAAAACAGTCAGCCTGCACCGCGGCCTGGACATGCAGGGAAAGGCCGGCGAAAAAATACAGGCTTCAAACAGGGGAAGGGTTGTGCTGACAGAAGAGCTTTTCTTTGGAGGAAATACGCTTATCCTTGACCACGGACAGGGAATCTTTACTGTCTATATGCATATGTCAGGTTTCAATGTGCAGCCCGGCAATATCGTATCGAAAGGTGATGTTATCGGGTTTGTCGGTTCAACCGGAAGGTCAAGCGGGCCGCACCTCCATTTCGGAGTGAAGGTAATGCGCGTAAACGCAAACCCTGTTTCAATCGCAGGGTTAAAGCTGTGAAACTTGACATCGCAATTCATAAAGGCCAAAAGGACAAACCTGCAATTGTATTTATCCATGGACTTGGAATGAATAAAAATATATGGGTAAATCCTGATGAAGCAAAGATGCTCGGAGGGAATTTTCCGATAAGATATTTACTTGCAAAAAAACCTGAACCTATAGCTTACAGCGCAACTGCAGGAAAACCAAAAATCCGGCACAGCAGGTTTTCTTTTGGCGAGGCGGAAAATGATTTAAAGACATCGTTTGCAGATTTGCAGTCATTGGGATATACAGTAATTGCATGGAGCCAGAAACGGCCTGCGGGCCCGATTGATATTGCTGCAGCAGAGCTCAAAAAAGTCGCGGAACTTTCAAAAGAATTCAGCAAGGCAGGGATAATCCTCATAGGCCACAGCAGGGGCGGGCTGATTGCAAGAAGGTATCTGGAAAACAGGGACAGGTCAGTCATAGGGCTCATAACACTGGCATCGCCACATAATGGAAGCAGCATGGCAAAATTGGCAGGATACATCTCACCGCTTGCCTCGATAATAAGCCCTTTAATACATGAGGAAGACAGGAAAAAGATTGCCTATGTAATAAAGCGTGTCCTTGATTTTATAAAGAGCAAGGCGCTCCTGGAGCTTCTGCCTGATTCAGAATTCTTCAGGGCATTAAAAGATTATGACCACAAGACGATACAGGGCCTTTCATTCGGAGGCACAAACCCGAATCTCTTCACTCTGTACAGGTGGAAACTAAAAGAGATATCAGGGCGCGGGGCGCATAAATGGCTGCTCGAACCCGAAACCCTTTTTTCCATCCCGGACATTCTTGAAAAGATTATCCCCGGAAGGATTTATCCTGAGGAGCTGAAGAAAGGGCTTGGCGACGGGCTCGTATCAGCCGAAAGCTCAGTCCTTCCTCACTGCAAAGAGCATCATGACTTTGACTTAAACCACGCAGCGATATTATTTGATGAGAAGGCAAGGAAAAAGATTATCAGGTCAATCGGGATGATATAAAGCTACCCCTGTTTTATCAATGAATACAGAACATCATCCACATCATTTACCAGCTCTTTAAATAATCCTCCGTGACTTTTTGAATTTCCAAAAAGTTCTGTCCGTATTTTCTGTATCTCAGGGTCATCGCACCTCTCATAGGTTATGTGGCCATTCTGCATTGCATGCCTTTCCAAAATCAGAAGCTGTTTTGCCTTTTCTGTGAATGGCATCAGCAGTTTTTTTATTCTGTATAATTTCTCTTTATCCCCGGCTGACAACTGATGGCTGACAGCTGACAGCTCTCTTATCATCACATACAATGTGCAGTATTCAAGCCCCCTGACCCCTCTCCTCCACTGCAAAAGCATAGGGTTCCTCCAGAACCAGAGAAAGTTTCTGATGCCGAGGGCGATTAAATCGTTAACTGCTGCTTCAATATCTGAAGTCGAACTCTCTTCTGCCACTCCCGCTTGCCGGGAGTCCTTCTCTCCCGCACTCAGGCGGGTTCGCCGAGGCGAAAAAAAAGATTCCGGACATCCATCCTCCGTAGCAGTGCTACTGCGGAGGACGGGAGCCGGAATGACAAGATTACAACAGTTATTGGACATTATATTTGAACGAATCAATAGTTTGGAGCTTTTGGCTGACCGCTGATTGCTGACCGCTGATTCCTTTCCTGCCAGATATTCCCATAAGTTCCTTAAAACCACTGCTCCGTTTGCATCATCAGGCGTATCAAAATGAATAAGCGATAGGATGGCCTTGCCCTTTCCATAAGTTCCTTCTATTACTGCAGGTTCATTCAGCAGACGCTTCGGGTCGAGATTGATACTGTATATCTTTTCCAATTCCGCCCACTTACCATTAGCTTCAACATCGCCCACATTCAGATCCGAACTGAAGGAGTCAGGCAGGGCATCTCCGTAAACTGCGAGTTTTTTTATATTTTTGTCCTCAACCGAGAACTGTGAAGGCCACCATGCATTAAATATTGGAGGGAATGGGTAAATAGGTGAATGGGTGAATATAGGGTGGCCCTTAATATTAAGATGAATCCGGCCGCTGAAGCTGGGGACTCTCTCTTTTGTAGGTTTTCTCTTTATGTTTAATAACCCCATGCTGTCAAGAGTCGCGAGGCCTGCGCCGCCGCAAAATCCCAGATAATTGCCGCCATTATTCACGAATTTTTTTATCTCGTTGATGCCGCATTCCCCAAGCGTTTTTAATTTGTTTGAGGCCCAGCCCCCAGGCACAAAAAGCATTTTGTAATTTTTAAGCTGTCCTTTCTTTATGTCATCCGAGCGGATAAGTTCGAACGGCAGGCGGTTAGAATTAAGAGCCTTATATGCCATTAACCCCCACAAAAACGATTCATCCCAGAGAAACGCCGCGGGTTTCAATCCTGAGCATTGAATTTTAGATTTTGAATTTCTTTTCATATCCTCGCGGTGTAATCATCCGATTCTCCCACACAAAGGTACGGGAATTACCAATTATCACAGTTGTCTGCATGTCAATATCATAATTAAGCATGTCCCTCAGGTTTGTGACAACAATGCTTTCATTTTCTCTCATCGCAGCCCTTACTATGCCCACAGGTGTCTCAGGCGCTCTGTGCTTTAAAATAATTTTCCGTGCCTTATTAATATGCTCCGGCCTTCCCATGCTTTTAGGATTGTAAAGAACAATAACAAAATCTGTCTTTGCAGCAGATTCAAGTCTTTCCTCTATCAATTTCCAGGGGGTCAGCCTGTCCGACAAGCTTATTGCCGCAAAATCATGCATCAATGGCGCGCCAAGCCTCGCCGCGCAGGCGTTCAGGGCAGATATGCCGGGAATGACTTCAACGGATACTGCGCATGGCGCATAGAGCATAGGGCTTTCGACGTAGTTCTCATGCCTTCCACTTGTTGCTCTCTGCTCTCTGCTCTCTGCTCTCTGCCCTTTGAGTATCTCAAACACCAGTCCTGCCATTGCGTATATGCCCGGGTCCCCGCCGCTTATTACTGAAACCGTTCTGCCTGACATAGCAAGCCCTACAGCTTTTTGACACCTGTCTATTTCCTTTGTCATGCCTGTGGATATGACCTCTTTGCCCCTGGTCAGTTCCTTTATTAAATCGAGATATGTCCCGTATCCCACAATGACATCCGATTCTTTTATGACATTCTGAGCATAAGGCGTTATGTGTTTAATGGTCCCCGGCCCGGTTCCGACGATATAAAGCTTCCCTTGTCTTTGCTCTTTGCTCTTTGCTCTCTGCCCAGCTACCGCCACTGTCACATTCCCAATCTTCTGCTTCCGCACAAGCAATTTGTCTGCGCCTGATGCAAGCATGGCTGCAGGCTCTGCCACTGCATTTGCTCCTGTTGCCTTAAATGCAGCCTCTGATTTTTCTACATTGCTCACCGAATTAAGTTCATCAGGCGTAAACGTATTTATCTTAAGATTATATTTGCCGGCAAATGAGAGCAGCCCGGGCTCGGCGCCTTTCTTATCAATGGTTGCAATAGATTGTACAGATAAGAATGATAACCTATTTTTACTTAATGCCCCTTTAACGGCATCCTCTATTTCACTGGCAGATGTCCCGCTGTTACATCCAATGCCAATAATAAGATTTTTGGGCCTTAAATAAAGGTGGGTGAATGGGTGAATGGGTGAATGGGTGGATAGGTTATTTTTGTTCGTAATAAGAATAACAGCAGAGTCGGGATTATCAGTTGTTTGAAATCCTTTCGGCATTGAAATTCTAATATCAGAATATACTTTTAGCTTTCCTTTATTTAAAAACCTTGCCGATATTTCAGGGACAGACTCCCAGTTCTCTATAACTAAATTATTCTCCATTGCCCATAAGTCAATAGACGGCATATTGTTTACATCCGATGCGGTTGTTATAACAGCTTCTCCTCCCAGAAAATCAGCAATCTGTTTTGCAATATTATTGGCCCCGCCGATATGGCCGCTCAAAAGGCTTACGGCAAACCTTCCTTTTTCATCAAGCACGACAACAGCAGGGTCTGTTTTTTTATTTTTAATGAGCGGCGCGATAGCCCGCACAACAATGCCCGTAGCCATGATGAAGATAAAACTTTTGTGCTTGCCCCAAAATTCAGAGACAGTATCAGGTTTAAACTTAAAAACCTTTACATCAGGATAAAGCCCCTTAAGTTTTTCAGCAAGTACAAGCCCTTTATCCGTTATATAAAATATTGCCGCCCCTTTAGTTCTCTGCTCCTTGCTCTTTGCTCTTTGCTTTACTTTATTTCCTGTAGCCATGTTTGAAGTCCTTATGATAAAGCCTGGATTCTTTTCTTAATGATTTTTCTGACGCCCTTAGTGATTCGCCGACATAAATAAGAGCAGTCTTTTTTATCCCTGCATCCTTAACTAAGGTTACAATGTCTTTTAATTTCCCTTTTACAATCCTTTGTTCAGGCCATGAGGCCTTTTCGATGATTACAACAGGCGTGTCTTCAGGATAGCCCTGCAGAAGTTCATTCCTGACTTTTTCAACCATGCCTGCGCTTAAAAAGACCACCATTGTTGCCTTGTGTTTTGACAGTTCGCTCAGTCTTTCTGTCCCGGGCACAGGCGTCCTTCCCTCCATCCGCGTGAATATAACTGTCTGGCTTATCTCCGGTATGGTAAGTTCCTGACCCAGTATTGCGGCGCCTGCCATTGCGGATGAAACACCGGGGATGACTTCATATCCTATGTTTAAATCACGGAGCCTTTCTATCTGCTCCGATATGGCGCTGTAAAATGATGTGTCGCCTGTATGCAGCCTTACAACCACCTTATTTTTGCTAATGGAGCTTTTAATAAGCCCTGATATCTCATCGAGAGTGAGCTTTGACGAATCAACCACATCTGCCCTGATGCCCTTTAACAGCTCAGGATTAACGAGACTGCCTGCATAGATTACAACATCGGCGCTGTCAAGCAGCTTTCTGCCTTTAATAGTTATCAATTCCGGGTCACCGGGCCCTGCGCCTATGAAATAGACCTTGCTCATTTTCTTACTATAACCATCGAAAAATAATTAAGGTCTTCTCTTTTCACATCCTGAATATTTCTAACTATCCTTTCATCACCCATCCCCGCCCTTGAAACATAAACTGCATTTTTCAAAAGGTGCATATCATTCAGTGCCCTGACAAGATCGTCAAATACCCTGTAAACTTTCATAAGGACAACAGTGTCAAACTTCTCCAGTGTGTCCTTCAGATTATCCATATAATTTGCCGGAAGTATTGCAATCTTTTCATCTGCAAGGGCCAATGATATTTTTGCCCTCGCGGCAGAGGCGTTTATGGAAGAAACGCCGGGAATTATTTCAATCTCAAGTTCGGGATTAAGTTCGAGGAGTTTGTCGTATAAATAGAAGAATGTGCTGTAGATTGCAGGGTCGCCGATTGTGATAAACGCCATATCAATGCCTTTGTTCAATCTGCTGTACACAGCCTCGATTGTCTCCTGCCATTTTGAATCAAGCTCAATATCTTTTGAACGCTGAACGCTTTTTGTTTTTCTCATCGGAAAATAGGCTTCCATTATCTCTTTGCCGCTGATGTTGACAGCTCCTTTAATAATGGATAATGCAAGGCTGCTTCCTTCTTCTTTGCCCTTTGGAACACAGATGCATTTAACTTCCTTGATAATGCGCGCTCCCCTGAGAGTCAATAATTCAGGGTCTCCGGGGCCAACTCCTATAACATACAGCCTGCCTGTCATGCCTGTTTTTCTCCTGTTATTATAAACACCGGATTCAATGCGCTCATGTGTTTTTTGCCGGCGACAGTTTTAGACCTCGATACGGAAACCTCTGATACCTCAACTGTAAACCCGCTCTTTTCCAGATTCTGAACAGCCTCATTCAGCGTTTCTATTGTGGCTGCATTTATGACAGCAATTGAGGCCTGAGTTTTAGCGATTAAATCTATTATCTCTTTGAGTTTCCCCCCGCTGCCTCCGATAAATACTCTTTCCGGAGACGGAAGGTTTGTCAGGACATCAGGAGCATTGCCTTTTATTATTTCGATATTGTTTGCATCGAACCGAATCTTATTTTCCTTGATGTTGCGGATTTCTTCATCATCTTTTTCAACGGCAAAAACCCTTAGCCCGGGATATAACCTTGCTGCTTCAATTGATACCGAGCCGGAGCCCGCGCCTACATCCCAGAATACCCCTTTTTGCGGAAGCCTCAGCTTGTGAATGGTAACGGCTCTTACTTCATCTTTAGTAATAAGTCCCCTTGAATGAATAATTTCATCTTCTTTCAATCCAAATCCTATATCATCCGTCATTGCGGCTTGTCCGCAATCTTCTTTTGACTCTTGATGCAGTTCGGAAGGATTCCCGACAAGCGGGAATGACATTGATGATGTCTTCTCACTTTTCAGAATCACCACATTCGGCTCCGAAAATTCCATCGCTGCAATCCCTTCAGGTGTTCCCTCTATTACTTTTTCATCCTGATAACCGAGTCTTTCACAGACAAACATTCTAACAGCTGATAGCTGATAGCTGACAGCTGATGGCTTTAAGAGAATTTTTGCAATCCCTGCCGGATTATTTTCTTTATCGGTAAGAATTGCAATTTTATTATGTCTTTGAAGCAAGGCAGGAATATCGTTTATTTCATACAAAAGCCTCCTCCTTTTCCCGGGATCAGGGCCTCCGTGAAGGCTTATTAAAAATGCATCGTCCCATGCCTCTTTTATCCGTGCAAATGCCATTTGAATGCTTGATAAGTCAGGCAATATCTCTACCATGTCTTTCCCGAATTCTTTAACAGCCCTTCGTCCAATGCCAAAAAACAAAGGGTCTCCGGAAGCGAGAAGGACTACCCCCCCATGCCCCCCCTTACCAAGGGTGGGATTAGGGGGGGTGTCTTGAACGTATGCTCTGATAAATGCGATTGTCTCATCCACATTATTAATTACTTTTACTTTGTCCCTGACTGCCTCATATTCTTCGTATCCCCTAAAGACCTCCGAGAGCCTTTTTGACGCAAGGATTATTTTAGAATTCAAAATAATCTCCCCTGCTCTTTTATCAAGGGGCTTATAGCCGATTCCCATGATGTAAACTTTACTCACTCATTCTCCGTCTTAGGATGTAAGCATCCATTATCCAGCCCTTTTTCTTTTTTGCCTCAATTGTGGCCTTTTTGATTTCTTCCTTTGTATCCTTTAATCTGCCTGAAATTAAGATTTCATCATCGCTGCCAAGATAACCACCCCAATAAATATCAAGATCTTCATCGTCAATAGCTTTAAAGCTTACATGCGAGTCCAGAACAACTATCATATTTTTAATCTCTGCCGGATTATATTCTTTTAGGTGTCTCGCTGTTGTAATCAGGATTGGCTCACTAATGCGATTAAGGGGTATCTTATGCCTTGCCGCTAATACCTGAATACTGCTTATCCCTGGAATCACTTTGTAGCTGAACTCTACCTTCTTTGAAAGCCCTCGAAGCATTTCTAAATGGCCGTCGTATAATGCAGGGTCTCCCCAGACGAGAATACCGCCGCTCTGATCATCCTTTAATTCATTTTCTATGAATTCTTCAATAGTGTTGGCCACTTCACCACGCCACTTAGCAACCTCTTCATTATATGCCATACGGCTCCTTTTGCGCACCGGCATCTTCTTTATTACAACTCTATAGCTTCCCTGCTTTAGATGTCTTTCTAATATCTCTTTTCTGAGGCCTAATAGATCCCTGTCCTTCCTTTCGCCCTTTTCAAGAAGCAGAAAGACATCAACCTTTTTTAGTGTCTCAATCGCCTGAATAGTTAGATAATCTCTGCTGCCGGGACCAATCCCGATAAGGTATATCTTTTTCATTCTTTCACCTCAATATTCTATGCCTTTCCTTGCTTTAACGCCTTTTTTAAAATAGTGTTTGATCTCTCTCATCTCAGTCACGAGGTCTGCTTTTTTAATAAGTTTTTCATCAGCATATCTGCCTGTTAGGATTAGCTCTGTCTCGACAGGTTTTTTATCCAGCAATTTCAACGCATCATTCGCGCCGAGCAGTCCGTAATGAACAGCAATATTTATCTCATCAAGTATCACCATGTCGTACTGCCCTGACAAAAGCGCTTTTTTAACATCTGCGAACCCTTTTTCTGCGGCCTCAATTGCTTTTGGCTCTGCTCTCTGTTCTCTGTTCTCTGCTTTTCTGACAAATCCCGTGCCGTACTGCTTCACTGTAATAAGGCCTTTAAATCTCTCAAGCGCCTTATGTTCGCTGCATCTTCTTTTTTTAATAAATTGTCCGATAAATACCTTAAGCCCTGCTCCTGCCGCCCTTAAGGCCAGTCCCAGCGCCGCTGTTGTTTTGCCTTTGCCGTCGCCTGTGTAGACTTGTATATAACCTTTACGCATAGCGGTACTCATACTGCATCTGTTGCAGAGAGCCTTCTCTGAGAAGATATGGGACCTTATCTTCAGCTATCAATTTAAAAGCATATCTTATCATCTCTTTATAAAACCCGCAAAACTCGGCCTTTCTGTACATATTGCCTCTCGCATACATCTCAGCGGGGCATGGCGAGCCGCATATATGCCTGAAGTCGCAGGCGCTGCACTCGTCAATCTTCTCCACAGTCCTTGCCCTGATTGTTTTAAATGGCTTTGAGTTCATCGCCTTTTCAATTGATGTCTTGAAGATATTTCCTCCTGAAAATTCCTTGAAGCTGATAAACTCGCCGCAAGGGACCATATCGCCGTTTGCAGTGATTGTAAGAAATGTCCTGCCTCCTCCGCAAGGGGAGATGTCACACATCATGCGCCTGGCAGCAGGTGATATTATTGCCAGGATAACATT
>JACRGY010000174.1 GCA_016212165.1 Nitrospirota bacterium | reverse complement strand
CCTTTCTTTTTGGTTTTTGAGGAAGCACATACAGGACATTTTTTTGCTCATTTTACACTCCATTGTAAATTAGTGAACTTAACTCCCTGATAGTATTGCATTATTAGAGACTTTTAGACCCACTAATTTGTAATTATCCCTCAAGTTATCATTCTAATGTGAACAAAAACCTGTCATGAAATCCAGAGAAAAAATGTTTAAAAAAACAGATCTGACCATAATAAATGCACTTATCGAAAACAGCCCGATGGCAATCATCATGCTCGATATGAACGGCAGGGTCATCGAATGGAATCCTGCGGCTGAACGCATCTTCGGCTGGGCCAAAAAAGAGATTATGGGGAAACCCAATCCCATTGTGCCTGAGGACAAGCAGGATGAGTATGCTGCCCTCAGGCATCAGGTGGAAGAAGGCAAGCCGTATTCAGGTAGAAACCTGCTGCGAAAAAGAAAAGACGGAACCCTGATATACATAAATATATCTTCGGCGCTGCTATACGACGAAAAAGGCAGCAAAATCGGCCTTGTCGGAATTGCAGAAGACATAACCGAACGCATTAAGAGCGATGAGAACAGACGCATTTTCACAGAACTTATAGACGCGTCCCCTGCATCAATAACAGTCCATGATTTTGAGGGAAATTTCCTGTATGCAAACCAGAAGACATTAGATCTCCATGGCTTTACAAAAGAGGAGCTTCTTTCAAAGAACCTTCATGAAATCGATGTGCCGGCGAGCAAAGAACTTATTGCCCAAAGGATGAATGAACTCAGGGAAAAAGGCGAGGCTTTTTTTGAAGTTGCCCACTACAGGAAAGACAGCACAACGTTTCCGCTCAGGGTGTATGCAAAGACAGCCTTATGGAATGACTGCAAAGTAATTCTGAGCGTTGCATCGGACATCACCGAGCTCAAAATGGCCGAAAATAAGCTTACAGAAAGCCAGAAATTCATGGAGATGATAATAGAGGCAGCACCTACCTGAGTTAAGCTCATTACTGCAGACGGGTCTCTGCAGAGAATGAACCGCGCAGGGCTGGAAATGATCGAAGCAGAATCGCTCGACCAGGTACAGGGCAGATGCATGTATCCACTGGTGTCCGAAGAATATCGTGAAGCGTTTAAATCCCTGACGACTGATGTATTCAAAGGCAAATCAGGCACACTTGAATTCAAAATAATTGGGCTAAAAGGGCGTCCTCTCTGGTTATATACTCATGCCGTACCACTGCGAAATGAAAGAGGAGATGTCATTTTAGAGCTCGCAACTACCATCAACATCACCGATCGCAAACTAGCGGAGGAACGTCTCAGGGAAAGCGAAAATTTCACAAGGAACATCCTTGACACCGTTGATGAGGGGTTTATCGTTATTAACAAGGATTTCCGTATACTGACGGCTAATAAGGCATACTGCAGCCAGGCAGGCCTCCCCTGCAACAAGGTCATCGGCAGGCACTGCTACGAGATATCGCACAAGACCAACCGTCCTTGTTATGAGGATGGCGAGGAGTGCGCCGTCCGGCAGGTCTTTACTAGCGGGGAACCCTATGCGGTGCTCCATAAACATCTAGACCAGGATAGACACATCCTATATGTGGAAACAAAGGCATTCCCCATCAAGGACACGTCCGGAAACGTCACGTCCGTAATCGAGACAATCAACAACACAACCGAAAAATACCTGCTTGAGGAGGAACGGCTCAAGACGCAGAAGCTTGAGGCCATCGGAACCCTTGCCGGAGGAATTGCCCATGATTTCAATAACCTGCTGATGGGAGTGTTTGGTTATATCTCCATGGCTAAAGCAAAGACAAATGACCCCGAAGAGGCCATTTCCATGCTTGAGCATGCTGAAAAGGCGCTTAAAATGTCAGTAAACCTTACTCATCAGCTTCTTACGTTTTCAAAAGGCGGGACACCGGTCAAAAACATAATAGCACTGCATTCTGTAATAAATAATTCGGTCAAGTTTGCTTTAAGCGGTTCCCGGACTAAATTTAAAATAGATATGGACAAAGGCCTGCTCTCGGTTGAGGCTGATGAAGGGCAGATAAACCAGGTAATTCAGAATATTGTTCTTAATGCTGACCAGGCCATGCCTCAGGGAGGGGTTGTAATGCTCACGGCAAAGAATATAGAAATGCCCGGCTACAGCAATATACTGCCTTTAGCCGTGGGAAGGTATGTGGAGATTGCCATACAGGACAGCGGCATTGGAATTCCGGAAGAGTTAATGCCCAAAATCTTTGACCCTTATTTCACAACCAAACAAAAAGGAAGCGGCCTTGGGCTTGCAACATCATTTTCAATTGTAAAAAATCACGGAGGGATGATAAATGTGAAATCAGAACCAGGCAAAGGGAGCACCTTTTATATCTATTTGCCTGCTATCGAAGCAGAACAGCGGGAAGAGATTCGCCCGGCTCTTGCCCGTATTCTGAGAAAAGGGAAAATCCTTCTTATGGACGATGAAGAGATTGTGAGAATGGTAAATACAAAAATGATAAAAGATTTGGGGCATGAAGTTGAGACTGCAGAACACGGAGAAGAGGCCATAGAAAAATACAGGAAGGCCCAAGACTCAGGAGAACCATTCGACATAGTCATTCTGGATTTAACTGTCAGGGGCGGAATGGGAGGGCAGGATACCATTGAGGAACTTTTAAGATTGGATTCAAGCGTAAAAGCTATTGTGTCAAGCGGTTATTCTGAAGACACCGCCCTCTCGGATTTCAAAGCCTGCGGGTTTAAGGCATATCTGACAAAACCCTATGACCAGAATATGTTAAAAGACATGCTGAATGCCTTATTGTAATGTCTGATGTCATATCCGCACTCCGGCTTATAATCTAAAGCGGTTCTAAACCACTGCCCATTGCTGCGGGAGGAAAAGCCTTTCGCAGGTCATCATTGCAAACCCGGTTATAAGAGCTATTTTATACCCGGGTTTCAGTTCATCCATAGATTTGCCCCCCGGCAGAAATTTATTCAACGGTAACCTCAATAGAATCACCTTTCCTGTCAGGCGCCACAGCCATAATGCTGTGTTTCCCTTTTTCCAGTTTCCAGTAAGTGTGGTATGGCGGGCCTGTCCTTGCATAATGCCTTCCGTCAATAAACCAGTCCATATACTTTATCGGCTTGTAAGAAATGGTTTCGAGTCTTATAACCTGGGCGGTTTTATTTTTATCAATGATAAACCGGTCATGCGGCAATGGATATGTAATACTTAGCCTGTTATCAGGGTATGTATATGTTTCATCCCTGTCCTCTGTCTCGGCCCCTACGGAATAATGGTCCATTTTATTAACTGTATCCATTGCAGCATTGCTGGCCTGATTTTCTTTTTGCCCCCTGTTTTTTATCCTTATCCCGGGGAGTTCATCGGATATCAAATCATTTACCTGCTCCTCCTGAAAGACATTCTCGAGATTTCTTGAGAAACCTTTCAGACGATAACTTCCCGATGAAACCTGTTTGTTTTTTTCGTATATCCATCCTGCATAGGTTGTCGGCAGTTCATGGAAGTATTTTTCATTCTTATGAAACGTGCAAGTCTCAACAGGCTCTGTTCCTTTAATAAAAAGCTCTCTGGTCACATAATTGCAGTAAGGGCCCGGCTTCATGCCGGAAATGCCGCATACCTCAGTCTCAGTTACATTCTCAGGCCGTGCATAAGATGAGAGATATGCATTCCCATGAAGCAGATAAATTATATCCTTAAAAATCGGAGCAGCGCCTGTTGAGCCGCTGAGCTTTGTAGTTGGCGCGCCGTCGAAATTTCCAATCCACACTCCCACTGTATATTCAGGCGTATAACCTATTATCCAGCCATCCCTATATTTTGTGCTTGTTCCGGTCTTTAAGGATATCTTGAAAGGAAAGTTCATATCATGCACGCTGCCGAAAATAAGCATCCGTGCTGACGGGTCAGAAAGTATATCTGATATAATGTAAGCAGTTTCTCTGGAAAAAATATTATCAGCATTATTATCAGTGCCATCATCTTTCAGATACCTGAGAGGCCTATAGACTCCCTCATTTGCAAACATCGCGTAAACACTGACAAGTTGTTCAAGGCTCACCTCTGCATTCCCAATAACAAGGCCCAGGCCATAATGTTCTGCCCCGTTTCTCTGATTATTAATCAGATTTACCCTCTGAAGCAGTTGGTATACAGGTTCTATCTCTATGGCCTCGACCATCCTGATTGCCGAGATGTTGAGTGAATTTCCCAAAGCAACCCTCATTGTTACAGGCCCGTATTCTTTTCTGTCGAAATTATCAGGGGAATAACTGCCGAAAGGCGTCCAGTATCTTCTTAATACATCTTCAAGCAACGAAGATACGGTATACCCCTGTTCAAGGGCCTGGGCATAAAGAAGGGGCTTTATTGTAGAGCCGGCAGACCGAAAAGCAATGGTCCCATTGTTATATCCGCTGTCCTTTTCAGAATATGAAAACGAGCCGACAGAGACCAATACTTCCATTGTAGGATTATGCACTATGATTGCCGCTGCCTGACTTGCGCCTCTTGATGCAAGACGGGTCTTGTGGGAATTCAGCAGCTTCTCTACTTCTTTTTGAAGGTTGCTGTCAAGGGTCGTATAATGTTTACCGAAAAGGCCGGTTCCCCTTGCAATAAGAAGGTCCACAAGATGCTGCGCCTTGTTAGGGAAAGACGTCTTCTCATTGAAGACTATCTCGCAGCCCATGGATTTTTTAAATTCTTCTTCAGTCAAATAACCCTGTTCGAGCATTCTTGAAAGCACCCAGTTTTTTCTTTTGAGGAGTTTTCCCCTGCTTTTTCCATAGGGATTCAGTTGTCCCGGCGCCTTTGGCAGGGAAGCAAGAACCGCAGCCTCTGCAACTGACAGGTCGGCAATGGATTTGTTGAAATAAACAATGGATGCGAGATTAATCCCAACAATGTTGTTGCCCATCGGCACGCGGTTAAGATACTGCTCCAGTATCCCATCCTTCGAAAGATTTTCTTCAAGCCTGCCGCTTCTGAATATCTCTATAATCTTATCCTTGTAAGTCCTTTCATGGGGATAGATAAGACGCACCACCTGCTGGGATATTGTTGAGGCGCCTGAGACGATTCTTCCCTCCCTAAGATTGTCCCTCAAGGCCCTTATTACCGCCTTAAAATCAACTCCGTTATGGTTGTAAAACCTTTCATCCTCAGCAGCGATAAATGCGTTTTTTACTATATCAGGGATGTCTTTTCCTGATAACCATATATGGCGCTGCCCATTTTCATCAGGAATGAACCTCAGTATTTCTCCGTTCCTGTCAAGGAAAATCGAATTATCAGGGAATACTATATCCTCCCGCTCGAAACCGCCTTCTTTCGCAAGCGAAAAAGAACTAAGAGAAAACAGAAAAATAAAGACAAGGCCAATTGAAAGTCTCTTTCCTCTCATCCCCTTTAACCTCTTTCTCCTGGTCTTATTGTCTGGCCTTGATAACCACTTTCCCCATCGGAGTAAATGAGGCTGTATCAGGCCCGTACATTAACTGAATCTTTGTCGAGGGCATAATAAATTCACCCTCGCACACGGCCCTTGCATAATAAGAGTAATAATACTGCCCTTTCCATACATAGTCCTTAAATGCAAGAACCCTGTCATCCCTCATCTCAAAATGATTCGGCACAAACTTATAAGAGCCGGTATCATAATCCCAGTCGCCCCAGTAATAATCGTCTTCTTCACCGCCATCGTATCCCTTGCCTTTGGCGCCTACACGCTCCTCAGTCTTTATTGCTGTGTTTATGGCAACAAAACCGGCCGGTAATGGATCATCAATTACCGCATACCTGTAGCTGTCCTCTGCCTCAATATTTATTTTCACTTTTACAATATCGCCGACTCTTATGTTTTTTGACCCGTCGGTATTTTCGATAGTTTTATGTATATTAAAACCCTTCGAGTGGCCCTTGGAGGCATAATCAACCCTCGGGAACGTAAGGGATAACATGTACACCAGGTCCATATCCATATCAGCATATATTGTTATCTCAGGTTTCTTGAGAAAAGTGCCTGGTTCAAGCGGATAAGTATATGAACTTTTGGGTTCAAGTACTGCTGTTGTCTCAGGCCATCCTTCCTGCCTGAAAGTAATCTGCACCGGTTTATCAGAAAAGGCCTTTCCTTTAAAGTAATCTCCCAGAGCAACAAGCGCCCATCCTGTATCGCTTGTTGAAGTCCAGATGCCCTGTTTATTTACACCGATTAAAAGCTGTTTAGCCAGTTTCCCAAGAACAGCCTCATCTTTCAAAATTGCAGTTCCTGCAATCAGGGCAATTGCCGGCTCGCGGTAATAGGCATAAAAACTGTAATCCCTGCCTTCCCATCTTTTTTCTATAATCGCAATTGTGCTTTCCACAAGTTCTTTATCAGGGAGGTAATGCCCAAGCCTGGCTGCAAGTAAAACAAGCAGAGCGCCTTCCCTCGGCATATTCTTTATATCCTTATAAACCTCTTTGAAAAGATTTGCATCAAGAGAGTTGTTCAGTGCCAGAATATACACTGCATAACCCCTGAAGGCATTGTTATTCTTCCCCTCTTCTTTCATTGTTTTATCAAGATATTGCATAACCCTGTCCATCCTGTCTTTCGGAATATCAAAGCCGGCAAGTTTTGCATGTGTAAGGGCAGAAGCGGCATAGACTGTTCCCCACATATCAGGATGCATGTTCCCGGGCCAGTATCCAAAACCACCGGTATTTGTCTGCATGGAAAGGAGCCTTTCTATTCCAGGCCTGAGGAACTTGTCTGTTTCTTCAATATTAATATCTGTAATCAAACCTTCTTTTATCAGGCCTCTCAAAGCAGAAAGAGGCATGACCCCGGAGCTTGTCTGTTCTATGCACCCATAGGGATATTTAAGCAGATATCTGAGACCCTTGGACATCCTGAGAAATGGAGAGCCTGAGATATTCAGGACAGCCTTTACATCATCAGGATTAAGCTCATTCCAGTTAATCCTGTCAGTCCCTTCAGGGAAGGTGTAAGTAATTTTTGCTGCATTCTTTATTGTGCCGAATATTACATCGTTCCACAGGAGATAACCTGATTTGACAGGAACCTTAATTTCTACGACATCCTTTTTGCCGTCAAAATCTCCGGCAAAAACAACATCTGAAATCCCTGGTTTTACTGCTTCTCCTTCTATAGTGATAAGGGTCCTGTCAAGAGATTTCACAGGGAAATTCACAGCGCCGGCAGACATATTAATCAGGCTGTCATTATTGAGATTGAGCTTTACCGTGCCTGCCTTGTTTGTCTTGTTAAAGGCAGATAGAGAAAACCTGAACCTGTCGCCTTTTGTAAAGAACCTTGGGGTTCCTGGCTCGACATAGAAATCTTTTACAACCAATAAACTGCGCTGGGAAGAGGCAAACTGGCTTCCTTTATCACATGCCACTGCATATACACGGTAACTTGTCATGGTATCGGGCAGTTTGAACTTTACCTCGGCATTGCCATTCCTGTCAGTCCTGACTGACGGGTTGAAATAAGCAACCGGCCTGAAATCCTTTCTTATCTTGCTTGTCGCAAAATCTCTGCCGCCATTTGAGCCGTCGCCGCCTGTCAGGCGTTCATTCCGGATATATCCAAAAGGCGTCTGTTTTAAAAGCTCTGAGCGAAGCTCGCCGGTAAATACGGATAACGGCGCCGTGAATCTGGAGAGTATTTCAAGTGAGGGAGTTTTAAATCCTGTGAGAGCAAGGACGCTTTCATCCACCACGCATACTGCCATCTCGGTTTCAACGCCCTTGCTTGAATCATCTTTTGATGAAAGTTTCAGTGAAAACTCAGATGAAGGTTCTGTCTTCATCTCATGCTCATCCCCGTTTACTGCTATCTTCAGGTTATTGACTGCCTTTTTAATGTCAACATTTACAACTCCAAACAGGAAACCCGGGGCTTCGTCATCAAACTGCCCGTTATAAACAGGAAAATCACGGCGCGAAGCAACCCCCAGGAATGAGATGTAAACATTTGGCTCAAAGGTCTTATCAACCGGAATCTCGACAAATTTTTGTCCTGCCTTCAGTTCAATGTTGCTGTACTGCAGGATGCCCTTTCTTTCTATAGTCATGAGCAAAGACGAGAGCTGCTTGTGAGGATTTACAAAAACCCTTATCCTGTCTCCGGGAGAGTATTCTTTCTTTTCAGCAGAAACGGAAAGCTTTTCAAAATTCCTGTCACGGTTTTCATATTCATATCCGTAAAAAAATCCTTCTACGTTATACATAGCGCTTGATGTGTATTCCCTGCCATCCTTTGCCTTGTAAGTGAATTTCAGAATATATTTCCCGCCGTTCGTAAAATCGAAATCAAAGGCAGTCGCGGCCTTTTCGATATTCAGGCTTGTAGAAAGCTGCTTCCTGTATACCTCCTTGTCTTCCCAGTATACGCCTCCACTTTCATTCCGCTTCCTAACATAGACATATTCTTTCCTCATGACGTCAACGTTTACAGCACCGCTTTCTATACGCTTGCCATTTTTATCAATTACAATTATCTTCAAAATCTGTGAATCTCCAGCCCTGACCACAGTGTCATGCAAGCTTATCCCGAGCAGATATTCAGGCTCTTCCTGATATACAGCTGTTTCCGTAGATGCCCTTCCGTCAAAATCAACAACAGTTGCCACTAACTCAATTCCATACACCCCGGAAATAACATCTTTGCCTAAAGGTATGGTTACTGTTAATCTGCCTTTATCATCAAGTATGGACTCGCCGCTCTCTATAAGTTCCTGTCCGCTCTCTACGGTATTGCCGAAGAGGTAATCCAAATGCTCCTTGCGTTTGAAATTCGTGCTTGTATAATAGGCCTTCCATCTCAGCTTGCCATGTTTTACAGGGCCTCCTGCATAATAAACTCCGGAGATATTGCACGTCAGGAGGTCAATGTCTTTACTCAGGTTTATGTAGCTCTCATCTTTTCTCTTTTCTTTCTTGAAGAGTATCTCCACAAAATGGCGAGGCGCACGGAATTCCTGCACCTCGAATGTGCTGCTAGCAACTCCATTGTTAACCTTTGGCTTATGTCTTCGCTGCCAGTCTTCCCTCTCTTCCTCCTGCTCTCTTTCTGGAACCGATGCGCCTGCTCCGGCCCCTTCAACAAACTTCATGTTAACTGTATAAGTTCCAAGAGGAAAATATGGTTTAATATCAAGAGTGTCACTTGCAGTTCCAAACTCTGAAAGTGATATATCTTTCCTGAAGACCTCTTCACCCTTTGAATTTAAGATTGTAAAGACTGGCCTGGTACCTGAGGGCGGCAAGATTTCTCCATCCTTATACTCCCTCACAGTGCCTTTAAAAAATACTTTTTCACCGGGCCTGTATATCCCCCTCTCAGTAAAGACATGGCCTTTCAAGAGAATGGCTTTATCACCCAAATAACGGGTCTGCGTTACCCAGTCGGGCTTGATTGTCCCGCTCTGTTTTATTTCTATGAATGAAACATCAGACGCAGAAGCTGCAGCGATGAGCCCGATATTCTTTAGAGAAACTGAAAATATATCGCCTTTCCCGGACCCGCCGGATGAGAATCTCGTTCTGTTTTCCATATTTTTAATAAAGAGAACGCCGTTTTCATCCGTCTTCCCAAGCGGAATTATATCTGAATCACCCATAAAGGCAAGCAGAGACACATCTTTCAGCGGCCTGCCGGTATTCAGGGAAGTTATCCATATAAGCATGGAGTCGTCTGATATCTTATAGGTAATTCCCATATCAGTAATCCTGAAAAGCCTGACAGGGCTGCCGGCCTTCTGGCCGCTCCTGTTGCTTTTTAAATTGATAATTTCTATGGCCCCTTTTTCTTTATCAGTCCTGAAGCCAAGAGGAATGGAGAATTGCTGGGCATTGTTTTTCTCCTTCCCCGGGAAAAAAAGCTGGCTGTCTTCGGTAAAATCCCCAAGAAAGCGCACAAGGTCAGGATTATTGGCAAAAAGGCTTTTCATTGCCTTATATCTTTGTTCGAGGTTTTTCTTAAGTTTTTCAAAAGAAAAATCCGTTTTCTGTTTATCAGCTGCCTGTGGCGTGGGAGGCGCAACCTTAGCAGCTTTCACTGTTGTATACTCTTTTATCTCTTTAAGCGCTCCAGGTATTAATACCGCCGGTATCCGGAGCCCCTGAAAGAGCAGTTCATCAACGTTGGTCACACCTGCATGGATCATCTGCCTGCTGTCTCTTTCGATTACTGTCTCGTTTTCTACAAAATGAATTTCAGGCTCTACATCAGGCATCCTGAATGCATTTAAGGTCCTGGCATATTTACGGCCTTTGCACTCAAGGTTTTCGGGTATTACTACGGTGTAATCCTGCCCGGCCTTAAATTCGCCCTTGATAGAAACTACATTATTATTTGAATAGCTGTTATGCCAGTTCAGCCTTGCAGGAGGAAATACCTTTAAAGAATTTCTGAGATTATTAAAGTCGCAGACCTCCGTAAACGTTATATTGACGAAGCCTTCTTTTAGGGTAGGTTCTATTTTTGATATCGTAAAATTTTTAGCCTGTTCAACAGGTTTTATCTGTTCGCTTTTCTTTGTATTGTCTGAGGGGAACAGCCAGTCCATGAACCCTGCATGGCTTTCCCCAGGAATAATCCAAAAAGCAAGGCAAAACATTATGACAATAAAGACACCGTTAAACTGTAGATTACATCTGCCTGATTTCAATGCTCTCATTGATATTCCTCCTTATGAGTCAAAGAATCTATTGCCCTTATAAAATTCAGCCTAAACCACTGTCCACTGCTGCGGGAGGAAAAGCCTTTCGTAGGTCATCATTGCAAATACATCTGTCATGCCGGCGACAAAATCACAGACCATCCTGTGTTTGTTGAGCTTTTCCCCTGCAGGAATGTCCTGGAAAAGTTCCTCAATATGCTCAAGGTAATAGCCATATAAATCCCTGAGGATTTTTTTTGCCTTCCTAAACTCTTTTATTATTTTGTCACTCTCATATACGCTATCATAAAGAAAGTCCCTCAGCCTGTATGTTGCTGCTGAAACATCCTCGCTCATACATAATTCCTCGAGGTCTGTTTTCAGGGATTGATATATAAAGCCTTTCACCATCACATCTATTCTTTTTGAATGTGTCTCGCCAAGAACCTTCGTAATCTTCTTGGGTATATCTGCCCTTCTTACAACCCCCGCCCGCAGGGCATCGTCAAGGTCATGGTTAACATACGCTATGATATCTGATACACGCACTACCTGCCCTTCAAGCGTAATTGCCCTCTCTGCCTTCAGCTCAGGGATGATCATGCCTTTCCCTTTGGAGTGTTTTACAATCCCGTTCCTGACTTCATAGGTAAGATTCAACCCTCTGCCTTTCTGTTCAAGAAAATCAACAACCCTGAGGCTCTGCTTGAAATGGTCAAATCCTCCCGGATGTATCTCCCTTAATATTGCCTCGCCTGCATGCCCGAACGGAGTGTGGCCAAGGTCATGCCCGAGTGCAATAGCCTCTGTCAGGTCTTCATTCAGCCTTAAGGCCCTTGCAACAGTCCTTGCAATCTGTGATACCTCAAGCACATGCGTAAGCCGTGTTCTGTAGTGGTCTCCTCGTGGCGCAAGAAACACCTGTGTCTTGTGTTTCAATCTTCTGAACGCCTTTGAATGGATAATCCTGTCCCTGTCCCGCTGGAAGCAGGTCCTTATCTCGCCTTCCTTTTCAGGCCTTGCCCTGCCTTTGCTTTTAGAACTCAGACATGCCTTTGGATGAAGGGTCTTTCTTTCTATCTCTTCTGTCTGTTCACGAATTGTCATGGATAAGTTTTCTCTTCTGAAAAGCCTAAAGTTTAGAAAAGTATATCAAAGAAGTTCAAAAAAGTCATTGCAGGCTTCCCTTAAAGCCACATCACTAAAGCCTGTATATGTTAAAATAAAGAACCATGTTCCACGATATCCATGAAGAGTGCGGCGTTTTTGGAGTCTACGGCCATCCCGAGGCTTCCAACCTTACGTATCTTGGCCTGTATGCCTTGCAGCACAGGGGGCAGGAAGGCGCGGGGATATGCTCTTCTGACGGAAGACATCTTCATCTTGATAAGGCAATGGGGCTTGTTGCCGACATCTTCAGCGAAAAGCGCCTGAAAAAACTCCCCGGCCATATAGCCATTGGCCATACCCGTTATTCAACAGCAGGAAGCAGCGTTTTAAAGAATGTCCAGCCTATTATGGCGAATTTTGCCTTAGGCCCGCTGGCAATCGCCCATAACGGCAATCTTGTGAATGCAATAGGACTCAGGGAAGAACTGGAAAAAGACGGCGCAATATTCCAGTCCACATCTGACAGCGAGGTAATAGTCCACCTTATAGCGCACTCAAAAGGCGGCGATTTTTATGAGAGGGTTATTCAGGCATTAAAACAGGTAAGCGGTGCATTCAGCCTTCTGATACTCAGGGAAAGAGAGCTTATTGCTGTAAGAGATCCTTATGGGGTGAGGCCTTTGAGCCTGGGCCAGATTGACGGCGCATATGTCATTGCATCAGAGACCTGTGCCCTCGACCTTATTGGCGCCACATATATCCGCGACGTAGAACCAGGGGAACTGCTTATTATAAATGACAGCGGACTGAAATCCATGAAGATGTTAACTTCTCCAAGGCAGGCCTCATGCATATTCGAGTTCATATACTTCTCAAGGCCTGACAGCTATATCTTCGGAGGCCAGAATGTGAATGAAATGAGAAAAAAATTCGGGGCACAGCTTGCAAGAGAGGCAAATGTTGACGCCGACCTTGTTATTGCAGTGCCTGATTCAGGCGTCCCGGCAGCAATAGGATTTGCAGAAGAAAGCAAGCTGCCTTTTGATTTCGGCCTTATAAGGAATCATTACATAGGCAGGACCTTCATAGAACCAAAACAGAACATAAGGCACTTTGGCGTAAAGATAAAACTTAATCCGGTAAGAAAGCTCCTTGAGGGGAAAAGGATTTTGGTAATTGATGACTCAATAGTAAGAGGTACCACAAGCAAGAAGATAGTAAAGATGCTGCGTGAAGGCGGAGGCGCAAAAGAGGTCCACATACGAATAAGCTCTCCTCCTACTGTGGGGCCGTGTTTTTACGGCATTGACACGCCTACAAGACACGAGCTGATTGCAGCTTCGCACAGCGTTGAAGAGATAAGGAAATTCATAACTGCTGACACGCTTGCCTATCTGAGCCTAGAAGGTTTAAAGAACATCGTTCCCGAATCGCATAACTTCTGCACAGCCTGTTTTGACAACAACTATCCGATAAGTTTCCCCGGCGAAGAACTGGAACAGATGGAGTTGTTTTTAAAGTAACTAAGGGTCTTTCTGCATTCCTTAGCCTTTCAAAAGAGACGACCAGACTTCGAAAAGAATGAAAAAAAGCGAGTAATGACTTATACCTTATGATATAATTTAAGCATGGCATACCAGTATAAAAAAAGTCTTTTCTGGGATGTTGACAGGAACAGGCTTTCACCTGACAAAGACTGGTTTTTTATAGTTGAAAGGATACTGGAGTTTGGTGATATTGACGACCTTGTCTGGTTGAAAGAGACCTTTTCTAAAGAAAAAATTAAAAACACTGTCCAAAAAAGCAGAATCCTTTCTGATAAAACACGCGCTTATTGCAAAGCTTCAGGTTATGCATCTTGAAACTACAGGCAAAAACATGCTTCAGCTTAGCGAAAGGCTGGTATTCCTAAAAGAATTTTCATTTTATCTTGCAGGAGGAACCGGGCTTGCGCTACAGATAGGCCATAGAAAATCCTTTGATTTTGATTTTTTTACCAACAAAGTATTTTCCCCAGAAGAACTCTCATCTGTTATTAAACAACACAATCTGTTGTTAGAAAGCGAGATGCACAGACACGGCACACTCTACTGCGTTCTTGAAGGAGTGAAATCGTCATTTATATTTTATGATTGCCCATTGATATTCCGTCCGTTAACATTTAACTTTATAGATGTCGCAGACTGGCGTGACATTGTAACGGAGAAACTTCGCACTGTCGGAGACAGAGGGCAGAAAAAAGATTTTTATGACCTTTATTTTGGAATTCAGAAATTAGGCATTGATACCATAGTGGAACTTGCCCGCAAAAAATACGGGAAAGATGTTAATTACTTCCATCTGCTTAAGGGTATCACTTATTTTGAGGACGCAGAAAAAAATCCTGAGCCAATGCTGCTGAATAAGGGCATAGGCTGGGACAAGGTTAAAAACTTTTTCATAGCTCATCTCCAGGACTTTGAGAATGCCTTTAAGAGAAGCAGCAAATCTTAAAACTATACTTCCTTGATTCTCTCGCACCACTCCCGTGCATTCTGGAATAACTTCAGCCACGGTGATGCCTTGAGTTTTTTCTTCCAGTCTTCCGGCATCCAGGCCCAGTTCCATTTGAGGAATGTCCTTTCAGGGTGAGGCATTATCGCAAGGTGCCTTCCGTCAGGCGAGCAGATTGCTGCGATGCCTTCTGTAGAGCCGTTCGGATTGAAAGGATAGGCCTGAGTAACTTTACCGCTGTCATCAACATATCTAACCGGAGCAAGCTTTTGCTTTAAAACCATATCGAGGATCTCTTTCTTTGGGAAATATGCCCTCCCCTCCCCATGCGCGACCCAGATACCGAGTGTTGAGCCTTCCATGCCTTTGAGCATAATTGAAGGGCTTGGAAAAATTTTCACAGTGGAAAATCTTGATTCAAATCTCCCCGAGACATTATGTATAAACCTCGGCTGGTATTCGTCTTCTATCCCCTGCCATGGAACCCAGCCGAGCAGGGCCGCAAGCTGGCACCCGTTACATACGCTGAGGCTGAATGTGTCAGGCCTGTTGTAAAACTTTTGGAACTGTTCATAGATTTTTTTGTTGAACTTAATAACACCTGCCCATCCTTTGGCTGAATCAAGCACATCAGCGTAGCTGAACCCACCAACAAAGGCCATGCCCCTGAAATTATCAACCTCAATTTTACCCTCAAGAAAATCCGTCATGGTCACGTCCCAGACATCAAACCCCGCCTGATAAAATGCAGACGACATCTCCCTGTCGCTGTTGCTTCCCTCTTCACGGACAATTGCAACAGAAGGTTTTTTTGCCTTTGCCATAATTGCAGGCGAGGTAACCTTAGGCATAAATGTAAAGTTGAAGTTATAACCCTTTCTGTCAAAAATAACTTTTTTCTCTTCATCTGCGCAATCAGGATTCACCTGATGTTTTTCGAGCTGATAACTCGTCTCCTCCCATATGCCCCTCAAAACCCTCATATCTTCATTCAGGACAATCTTGTTGTTAAACTTAACTTTTATTTTCTTATTTGTGGTTGTCTTACCTATTATCCGGCAAGGTATTTTCTGCTTCTTAAGCCCGGCAAGAATCTTCTTCTCATTCTTCGGAAGATATTCAATAACCAGCCCGAGCTCTTCTGAGAATAACACCGAGAGTTCGGTAGGGTCTGGTTCCTGGATTTTGGATTCTGATTTCTCTTGACCCCTTAAATTTATCTCCATTCCGCAGTTCCCTGCAAACGCCATTTCAAGCAAGGTTGTAATCAGGCCTCCGTCGCTTCTGTCATGGCCTGAAAGAATTAAATCATCAGCTATGAATTTTTGTACCGCCTTAAATGTCCTCTTCAGTAATCCAGTGTCATCAACATCAGGGGATTCATTCCCAATCTGGCTATAAACCTGAGCAAGAGATGTCCCGCCGAGCCTGTTCCTGTTGTTGCCAATGTCTATAAACAGCAATTTGCTTTTGCCGGGCTGCTTGATATCAGGCGTTACAACCTTCGTGATATCAGGGCATGTGGCATATGCCGACATAACAAGTGTGCCGGGTGATTTTACGGTCTCGCTCTTACCTTTTGAGGCAACCATTGCAGCCATTGAAAGGCTGTCTTTTCCTCCGTCAATTGCAATGCCAAGCTCAAGCATTATGTCTCTCAATGCAACTGCTGCATCATAGAGCCTTGCGCCTTCGCCGGGAAGTTTTGCCGCCCACATCCAGTTGCCGGAGCACTTGATATCCTCAAGCCTGCTTATCTTTGCCCATACAATATTTGTCAATGCCTCTCCAACGGAAAGCCTGGCCATTGCAGCAGGATTAATCAGTGTTTTTACCGGCTGCTCGCCAATAGAAATTGCAGCCCCTGTCAACCCAAAATGACTTTGAGCAATAACTGCCGCATCAGAGACTGTAAGATGCAAAGGCCCTGCACACTGCTGTCTTGCAATAAGCCCTGTAACGCTCCTGTCAACTTTGCTTGTAAGAAATCTTTTTGAACCGACTGATACGAGCCTTAATACCCTGTCAAGAGCATCCCTTACTGTAATGCCCTCAGGAAGTACAAGCGGAGCAAGTTTCGGCTCGATGCGTTCAAGCCTGAATGTCTTCCGGGGCATATCGCCGAGTATTTTTTCAAGGTCAAGATTAACAGGGGTACTCCCGTCATTTTCATCATAAAGGACAATGTAACCATCTCCGGTAATCCGGCCTATAAATGAAAACAATACCTTTTCTCTTTTGCACAGCTCCTCAAATATATCTGCCTTATCAGGTTTGATTAGAAGCGCATTCTGCTCCTGATACTCTGCGCCCCATATCTCAAGGACAGAAAGGGTGCTGTCTCCTGTCTGTATCTTCCTTATCTCAATCTTTGCACCTGCAGAATAGATTATCTCCTTAACAACATTGCAGTTTCCTCCTGCCCCCTGGTCATGGATGCTTATTATCGGGTTATCATTTCCAAACTCAACACATGCCCTGATTACCCTGTTAAGTTTCTGCTCCATCTCGGCATCCCCGCGCTGGACAGCATTGAAATCAAGCTCTGCAATATTTTCCCCCTGTATCATGCTCGATGCAGCTCCACCTCCCATGCCTATTCTGTATGCCGGGCCTCCTATCTTTGTAACGAGCATTCCTTTTTCAGGTTTTTCTTTTTCAACATGCCTTGCATCCATCTGGCCTGCTCCGCCAGTAAACATAATCGGCTTAAGCCATTCCCTTCTTTCACCGTCAGGAAGCCTCATGCCAAATGAACGCGTGAAGCCCTGAATAACAGGCTCTCCGAATTTATTGCCGTAATCAGATGCCCCGTTGCTCGCCTCAATCTCTATCTGCAAAGATGATGCAAGGTTATTCGGGTATTCAAATGTTTTATCCTCCCACGGAAGTTCATATCCGGGCATTCTTAAATTACCCACACAGTATGCAGCAGTGCCTGCTATTACATGTGCCCCTCTTCCGGTTGCCTGCACATCCCTTATCCTTCCGCCGGTCCCTGTCTCAGCTCCCGGAAACGGTGCGACTCCGCTCGGGAAGTTATGCGTCTCCGCGGTAAAGATAATGTGGTATTTTAATTTTTTTATTGTGAACTTAGAATGCTTTCCGACATTTTCAGGAATTATCGTTGTTATGCTATATCCCTTAATTGCGATTGAGTTGTCCTTAAATGCAATAACGCTGTTTCCAGGGTTGGCCCTTAAGGGCTGCTTTATTATCTGCATCAGGTTTTCCGGAATTTCTTTTCCGTCTACAATAAGTTTACCCCTGAAAAACCAGTGGCGTGAATGCTCGCTGTT
>JACRGY010000173.1 GCA_016212165.1 Nitrospirota bacterium | reverse complement strand
CTTCGCTCCTGGTAAATTTCCTGAGGCTTGAAAGCATCTTCTGATACCTCCTATAGCCTCGTATCCTACTAAAAATTGAGTATGCACGTGCATAATGGTCCATTACTCCCTAATGTCGCATATGTATCGTAACTTTTCCAGTACTTGTATAACAGCGCACAGTTCCAGGATGTCGAATAGTGTTTGGATAACCATCCCGTGTTTTGTTGGCACGACCCTTGCTTTTTATTTAGCAGTAAGACGGGCTGATAGAAGGTAAAATTAATCAAAAACAATGGGTTTTAATCGCCGACCCTGTCGGAACGATGAAAAAAGTGGGTGAAGATGCTCAGACGGTGGTTTGCAGGTGTTTGAAATGACTGAAATTTCACTGGTCTCAGGGGCCTCAAAACGCTGCAAAAAAACTTGACAACACCCTGAGCATATGATAATATCACACATATTTTTAAGGAGGAGGAAAAAATGGAAATAAATATGAATCCGGATGTGCGTGTTTACTGGGCTGCTGTAGCTCTTTACGGATTAGCTGCTCTTTTTTACATCCTGGCTTTTATCAAGAAAAAGGAGAAATTTGCCGACTTAGGAATTAATTTTGCATGGACAGGCTTTATTGTCCACGCACTTGGTACTTTCTACCCCGCGATTACACACAAGTACACCCATATCTGTTCGTTTTACAAGGTAATCGGCGGCACCGTTGTGATGGGAATGTTCGTTTTCCTTGCTGCTTCACTGGCTAAAAAGGCGATAAGACCTGCCGGACTCCTGATTATGCCTGTAAGTTTTGGTTTGATGGTGCTGGGAGGTTTAATGCCATGTCATCCATTGGGGCCGTCGCCGGTATACAAAGGCTGGCAGCTCTGGGGCCATGTTACAGGCGCAGGGTTCAATTTCGGATTTGCTTCACTTGCGGCTGCCATGGGAGTGCTTTATTTACTTAAAGAAGCAAAGGGAAAAACCGGTTATCCTTACGACCAGCTGCCGGACCTGGAGGTTTTAGACCGCTTGAATTATCGTTTTGTTCTGGTTGCTTTCATTTTTGCCTCGACAATGGTTTCTTTTGGCAGTCTTTGGTCCTTCATGAAATTCGGCATGGTGAAGAAAACACTCATGCTGGCGGGAATCGTTTGGGGATTCTGGTCGATTTATGCATTCGCGTTAGCTTCGCGTTGGTTTTTCCATTGGCAGGGAAGAAGGCTTGCCTTGTATTCTCCGTTTGCTTTACTCCTTGTGTTTTTATTCCTGTTCTATATGGCGCCTTTCCGGGAAAAGAACTACCATAGCGGGCCCTTTTTCTCTCCTTATAATTTGCAGGAGAACATGAAGCCATACATGAAGGATATAGAATCCACTATCAAACCAGATAAGCCTATTTCTACTCCTGCTAAAGTGGATAAAGTGGCAAAGCTGTTGGACAATAAAGAATAATTGGAAATAATACTTACTTTTTTCGGGTTTGCAGTAGTCCTTTACAGCGTAAGTACTCTTTTTTATCTTTTAAGCTTTATTAATAAAAAAGAGTACTTTATTCGCCGGGGAGTATTTTTTGCCGGGTTGGGTTTCCTTTCCCATACAATTTGTATATCTTTCTATTGGACACAACCGGCATATCTTTCTTTCTCTACTTTTCAAATAATCAACGATGCTGCCTGGTCCGGTGTGCTTATTTTTCTTTTGGTTGTTTCGTTCGCCAGATTTGTTAGCCCGGCAGGAATCCTGGTTATGCCTGTTACAGTTTTTCTGCAAATCTGGGCAGCGGTTTCCAAAAAAGAAATCGGGATGACTCCGGCATCATTTGATACTCCGTGGTTTTGGATACATGTAATTGCTTCAGCGCTTGCTTATGGATTTGTCCTGGTTGCCGGAGCAGTTGGGCTGCTTTATTTATTAAAGACAAGACATGCCGGTGACGCTTTTTATGATCAGCTGCCGGATCTGAATAAACTGGACAATTCGAATTATCTTTTTATTGGTATCGGGTTTGTGATGCTGACCCTGATGATTATTTCCGGCGCTCTCTGGACAAAGCAAGTCCACGGTAGTTATTGGAATTGGGACCCATTGGAGGTCCAGTCGTTAATCTCCTGGATTGTCTATGCGATATGGCTGCATCTGCGCCTGACTTTTGGTTGGCGCGGTAAAAAACTTGCGTGGTATTCTTTATTAGCTTTGCCGGTGATGGTAAGTGCGATATGGGGCATACCTCTTGTCCCGGAAATGTTCCACCGCGGTTTCCGGGTAACACACTTCTAAAGAAATGAAAAAAATACTAAGAACCCTTATCGGGCATGGGCATAATCTCGCCACGAGGTGCTGGGCAATGACCGTGCTGGCAGTCTACTGGTTAAACCGGCGGTCTCTGGGAAATGCAGAGATGCAGTCCTCGCTCGACGAACTAAACAAAGTGCTTTTTTACCTCGGACTGTTCTGTATAGCAGTTATTATTCTTGCCGGGTCAGGCAGGACTTTTTACCCTACTGATGTAAAAAAGATTTTTGATCAAAAACGCGAGAAAGACAGGATAAGGCAATTGATGAGGATGTATCTCAGCCTTTTTCTTTTCTTTTTTATAGTAATTCATTGGAGATTCTTTTTCTTCGGAGTGGTGAAAGAAATATTTTATCTGGATCTTTTTTTTATTGCGGTTATGCTGCCGCTTGAGATTGAAAGGTCTCTCAGGTTTAGATACATAGGAAATACCTATGGCAAGGATCCTGAGAAATTGGAACGAATCTGGAAAATGATGATGTTTGTGTGGCATATCGTTCTTATGTCAGCGCTCACTGCCGGAACTTATTGGCAGTATACTATAGTCTTCAAGTAGATTCCGGATGAAAATTTGTCTTATTGACCCTCCTCTTCCTTATAGCAGTCCGCCCCTTGCCCCTTTAATTTTGGAGTATTTAGGGGGGCTGACCAAAAGGGTGATGCCAGAGGCAGAAATTGAACTCTTAGACCCTAAATTTCGTCCGTTCTCTGTGGAAAAAGTCGAGGCGGATTTAGTAGGTATCTGCGGCAGCCGAATTGTTACTCTTCCCTGGGTTTACAGCACAGCCGATACATTAAGGAAGAGAGGCATGCAAGTTGTCCTGGGCGGATTTAACCCATCAGCCATGCCGGAGGAAGCGAAAAAACATGCCGATGCAGTGGTAATCGGTGAGGCGGAGTCAGTCTGGCACGAGGTACTGGAGGACGCACGGAAAGGACAGCTGAAACCCTTCTATTATGGGACGCCACTGCCGCTGGAGAATCTTCCCCTGCCCATACGTATGCCCGGCTATAAATTCCATGGTATTTTCACCATGAGGGGCTGCTCCTACGGCTGCAAGTTTTGCGCTCTCAGGGGGCTCTACGGAAAAGCTCACCGGTACCGTCCGATTGATGAAGTAGTGAAAGAGGTCAATGCGCTGAAGGAAAAATTCTTCTGGAATACGGATGGAAATATCTGGGGCGGCAATATCAACCGGGCGATAGATCTTTTTACTGCGCTTAAGGGGTCGAAAAAAAAATGGTATGGTTTCGGCGATCTCAAAGCACTGGAAACGCCTTCGGGAGACAAATTAATTAAAGCGGCGAGGGAAAGCGGGCTCCTTTCACTGTGGTTGGGCTGCGAAGAAAAATTTGCCGGAGCTTTTGACAAGAAAAAGGCCGAAGCGATAAAAAAATTAAAAAGTAACGGTATCGATCCGATTCTTGCGATTATCCTCGGAAAACGAACTCATACCCGGGATGATTTTGATCGAATAGTTGAGCTTTCCGATAAGTTGGGCGTAATGGTTCACCCTTTTCTTTTGGTCCCGTTTCCGGGTACCGAGCTGTATGAGGAATATAAGCCGTTCCTGCTGAGGGAAGGCCAATGGAAATTTTATGACGGAGCGCATGCGCTTTTCAGCCATCCGCAGATGAGCCCGGAACAGAGAGAAGAAAAGTTCTTTTCAATAGTTTTTGAGCTGCTCAGCCTGAAAAGGCTTTTCAGGCACTTGTTTGAAATTCCCCTGCACGTGTTTCCAGCCGGCCATTTTGCCTTTTTGATGCGTGAGTTTCCGATGCGGCAGGGCATGAAGATGGCCTATAAGAAATGGCTGCAAGATTCTAAATCGCAAATTCGATCCTGATTCGAACGGGAATGGTAGTTTCTATTTTCTGAAAAAGTTAAGATATACTAATGAGAATGAAAGTAAAGCGACATGTCCGCTTACTCTGTCATTCCGGCTTGTCCGGAATCTTTCTTTGTTTTCAGAAGGATTCCCGACGCGCTCCGCTTGCGGGAATGACAAAATGTGAGGCTTTGCTAATGAACTCCTTAGTATTTGCAGTATGAAAAAAGCGCTTACTATTTTTATAGGTTTTGTCCACGACTTTGCAGCCGGATGCTGGGCTGCAACTGTGCTGGCGATTTATTGGATAAACCGTATCGCAGCGTCACCTGAGGTATCGGATACACTCTTCGGCCTTAAGAAACAATTTTTTTATGCCGGACTTGTTTGTGTCCTGGTTGTATTTGCAACCGGCGCAGGAAGGACTTTTACCTATGTGGAGAATGTTTATGGTGCTGATGCTGAAAAGAGGCGCAGGAGGATGCTGATTATAAAACATATCGTACTATTGCTTGTGTTTGGACTTGGTGTTTGGTGGCAGTTCATAATGGTCTATGGTTAGCTGTTTGTAAAAATTTGTCTTATTTCTCCCCCTTAGTTTTCAGTACCGTTATGGATAATTCCCTTGATGTATGATATCAAAATTGCTTAAAATACAGGGGCATTATGAAGAGAATTAAAAAAATACTCCTTATTACCCCTCCCTATCACTCCGGGGTGGTTGAATCAGCCGGCGTATGGCTGAATGTCGGGTTTGTTTATATCGCGGGAAGCCTCAGGGCTGCGGGATATGACCCGGTTTATTACGATGCCATGAGCCATTGGCACAACTATGAAGATATCGGGAAACGGATAGAGAGCGAACGGCCTGATGTTGTCGCAACCACTGCCTTTACTGCTGAAATCGTAGATGCCCTGAAGGTACTGAAGCTCGCAAAGGAAATCAATTCTAATATCATTACAGTCATCGGCAATGTCCATCCTACCTTCTGCTATGAAGAGATGCTGAAGGACGGTTCTACGCCTGTGGACTACATTGTACGCGGCGAAGGCGAAGAGACTATGGTGGATTTGATGAATGTTCTCTCTTCGGGCGGTGATCTGTCAAGGGTGAGAGGGATTGCGTACAGAGATAACGGAAACATTGTTGCAACGCCGGCGAGAGGCTTCATGAAGGACCTGGATGCGCTCCCTCTTGCGTGGGATTTAGTTGACTGGCCGATATATACCTACCGGACGATGGAAAATTCCCGGCTTGCGATTGTGAGTTCATCAAGGGGTTGCAGCCAGCAGTGCAGTTTCTGTTCTCAACAGTTGTTCTGGGAGAGGAAATGGAGAGGCAGGAGCGCTGAGAATTTTGTGGGTGAACTGGAATTCCTGAGAGATACTTACGGCGTCAATGTCGTGATGATTTCCGACGAGACACCGACCCTCAACAGGAAAAGATGGAACAGGGTTCTGGACCTCCTGATAGAGAGAAACGTGGGCACGAAGATACTCATGGAGACAAGGGTTGATGACATTCTCAGGGATGAAGATATCATGCCGAAGTACAAGGAAGCGCATATAGACCATATCTATGTCGGGGTCGAGGCTACAACGCAGGAGACTCTTGATATATTCAAAAAGGACATAAAGGTTGAGCAATCCAAGAAAGCGCTTGATCTGATAAACGAGCATGGTATTGTTTCGGAGACATCTTTTGTGCTCGGGATGCCTGATGATACAAAAGAGAAGATAAGGGATACCGTTGAACTGGCAAAATTTTATAATCCTGACCTTGCCTTTTTTCTTGCAATAGCGCCATGGCCTTATTCTGAGATATACCCAATGCTCAAACCTTATATTGAGGTGTGGGATTACAGCAAGTACAATCTTGTGGAGCCCGTAGTAAAGCCGAAAGAGATGACCATAGACGAAGTCAGGAAAGAACTCGGGCTTGCTTCGCGCAATTTTTACATGGATAAGCTGAAAAATATTGAAAGGCTCACTCCCCGGAAAAGGGAATTCATGATAAAGGTCACAAAGCTTATTACTACGAATTCATATCTTGCAGAACATATGCAGGGAGAGATGCCTGAAGAGGTAAAAAGGCTTATAGACAGCCTGATGGTGAAGCCTTAAGTTATTTTAATTGGGGTCAATCTAAACGGCTATGATTATGCCTTCCTGTCTTATGGGGAAATAAGATGAACTCTTTGTTTGTGGCTTTTATATCGGCAAATAATTACTTGAATGATATTGCTGTTTTGCTGCTGCTGGCAAGCGGAATAGCGATGCGGATAATAATCAGGAAGGTCGGTGACAGGAGGGACGGCCCAATCATTGATTATTTTATTGATATGGTTGAGAAAACAACCTTTTTTGCCAGATTTTCAATCTACGGACTCCTCATCAGCAGTATCCCGAGAATGATTGCCTTTAAAAAATTTGAGTGGGAGAATGCTGTTGAAGCGCATCATGTGTCATATCTGCTTGCAAGGCATATTATTGCTTTTATAGCAGCATACAGCGGAATATATTTATGGGTAAAGCTTACAACGAGAATCCGAGAGATAAAGGGACAGGCAAAGACAGCATAGAAGGACGCTGGAGGGGGATAGTAGATTTTTTAAAAATGGGTTGCTTTGACTGCTAAGCATGAACTTTATTGGGGATACTGTAGCAGGTATGCAGTATAATAAAGAAATTGCGGGCGAAACGGGAAAATGAAGAAGAAAAAAGAACCTGACAAAAAAGAAAACAACAAGAAGACATGGCACGCAAAAGTTGTTCTTTTAACGGCATTTTTGGCGGGTGGCGTGTGTGGATTTCTCATTGACAGGTCTGTCACGGGGAGCGGCCAGGAAGCATTATCCGGAGTTGAGATCAGGCCTGGAGGCTATGAGTTTATTAATCCCCTGCTTGAATGTGAGACAGCGCAGGAAACAGTGGAAGGAAGGGATCTCCGTTCATTGAAGCGCAAGATTCATGATTTTATTGATGAGAAAGAGAAGGCGCGTGGAATCAGCCATGTGTCTATATATTACAGGGATCTAAATAACGGCCCCTGGCTCGGCGTTGACGAAAGAGCGCCTTTTTCTCCATCAAGCCTTCTTAAAGTGCCGCTTATGATGGCTGTCCTCAAGGATGCCGAGACGAACCCGCAGATATTGAGGCAAAGATTTATCTTTGCTGATGAGGACTCCAATGCATTTGAAAATATCAAGCCTTCAAAAGCCATTGGACGCGGGAAATCCTATTCGGTAGAGGAGCTTATACGGTTTACGATTGCTTATTCGGACAATAACGCTTATCTTCTTCTTCTCAAGAATTTTCCGCAGGACAAATTGATTAAAGTATATACTGAACTTGGCGTCGCTGTTCCCTATGACAACAAAAAGGAAGACTTTATGTCGGTAAAAGAGTATGCCTCTTTTTTCAGAATTCTTTTTAATGCTTCTTATTTGAACAGGGAGATGTCAATGAAGGCGCTTAAATTTCTGTCAGCGGCTGATTACCGGAATGGTATAGTTGCGGGGGTGCCTTCCAATGTCGGCGTGGTGCACAAGTTTGGAGAAAGGAGTCTGGGGGCCAATGGAGAGATAAAACAATTGCATGACTGCGGCATTGTATATTATCCTGACCACCCATATCTTTTATGCATTATGACCAGGGGGAAGACATTCTCACGCATGGAAGGGATAATAAAAGATGTTTCTCAGCTTATTTATAATGAACTTGACAGTTTGTACCGGGAGAAATAATTTTTGTAAAAGATTTCTGTAAAGTAAAAGTAGAGATTTATACGGGTGCTATTTCCCTCTTTTGATTAGCCCGTCATAGTATAATACTGGATGCCTGTCGCCGACCTCATCGAATCCCTTGAAAAAGATAAAAGGTTCAGTCATCAGATTGCTGAACACAAGTACATCCATCCTGTAGAGCCAAGGTACAGAAAAATTGACCTGGATGACAGGCTGAGGGATGTCCTTAAAAAGCAGGGAGCAGGGCTTTTTTACAGCCATCAGGTTGAGGCAATAGATTTAATCAGGCAGGGCGAGAATGTTGTTGTGATGACGCCTACTGCAAGCGGCAAGAGCCTTATCTATAATATCCCTGTTATTGAGGCGATAATCGAAAATCCTGAAACAAAGGCTTTGTATATTTTTCCTTTAAAAGGCCTTGAACAGGACCAGGTGAAGAATCTTAATGAGCTTTTTGAGGAAGTGGGGATTTTACCCCCCTTTAATTCCTCCCTTGCCAAAAGGGGCGGCGGAGGGGGGTGGCGGTGCAGCCGGCCGAGGTATATGACGGAGACACGCCTGCCTACAGAAGGTCAAAGATAAGAGAACATCTTCCGAATGTGATATTCACGAACCCTGACATGCTCCATCTTGCAGTGAATCCATTTCATCCAAAGTGGGAAGAGTTCTTCAAAAAACTGAAATATGTTGTTGTTGACGAGATTCATACGTACAGAGGCGTATTCGGTTCAAATGTAGCGCATGTATTAAGAAGATTAAGGAGAATATGCGGTTACTGGGGAGCAAACCCGCAGTTTATTGCATGCTCCGCAACGATTGCTAATCCAAAGGAACTGGCAGAGGAACTTACAGGCCTGCAATTCAGAGAAGTCACTGAGAACGGCGCTCCAAGTGCAGGAAGGCATTTCATGTTCATAAATCCGTTTGATAGCCCTTACACAGAGGCAGTGCATCTGTTTATCGAATGCCTGAGGGCAGGGTTAAAGACAATTGTATTTACAAAGGCAAGGAAGATAACCGAACTAATATACAAATGGACGATTGACAGGGCGCCGGAATTTACCACAAAGATAAGCCCATACAGGGCAGGATTTCTCCCAAAGGAAAGAAGGGAGATAGAACAACGCCTCTTCAGCGGTGAACTCCTTGGTGTTGTCTCGACAAGTGCGCTTGAGCTTGGAGTTGATATCGGCGGGCTTGATGCCTGCATACTTGTAGGTTATCCGGGTTCTGTATCAAGCACATGGCAGAGGGCAGGGCGTGTAGGAAGGCAGGGGCAGGAATCATTAATAGCAATGATCGCTATCAAGGACGCACTTGACCAGTATTTCATGAGGCATCCTGATGCATTCTTTGAAAAATCGCATGAGGCGGGTGTCATAGACCCCGGCAATACAAACATCATCAAAAAGCACCTTCCCTGCGCAGCATCTGAGATATATCTTAAGGCAGATGATAAGGTTTATGATGTCAATAAACTCATGCCTGTGATAGATGAACTGGTGAAAGAAGAGATGCTTAATCCGGGCAAAAAAGGCGATATCTGGTTTTCAAGGAGGCGGATGCCTCAAAGAGATGTCGGGATACGGGCTATTGGGAAGCCGTTTGATATTGTTGATGAAAGGGGAAGAACTATCGGAGGGCTCAGCGGGGCCCGGGTTTTCAGGGAAGCATTCCCCGGTGCGATATATCTTCATTGGGGAAGGCAGTATAAGATTTCAGAGCTTCTGCTTGAAGAAAGAAAGGCAATATGCAGGGAGTCAGATGTCCTTTATTACACTCAGGCAATGTCAAAGTATGAGACAGAAGTAATACGAGAGATAGAAGCCCGGAAGCTCAGGAGTTTGGAAGTGCATAGGGGAATGCTGAGGATGAAGAACAGGGTAATTGGATATGACAGGAAAGATATCTTTAACAGGGCAAGGATATCAAGGCACGACCTTGATATGCCTGAATATATATTTGAGACAGAAGGCCTCTGGATAAAGATAGATGAGGGTACTCAGGCTGCAATAGAAAATGGATACTATGGCCTTGCAGGAACACTTCATGCGTTCGAGCATGTAACAATAGCATCCATGCCTTTGTTTGCCTTATGCGATAAGGGAGATATCGGAGGGCTGAGTTATGCCTTCTATCCTCGGTTCAAAGAGCCTGCGATATTTATCTATGACGGATACGAAGGCGGGATAGGGCTTACAAAGAGGTGTTTTGACGTAATTGAGGAATGGTTTGCCAGGGCATTGGAGATTGTGCGCGAATGCCCGTGCGAAAGCGGGTGCCCTTCCTGCGTTCAGGATCCCCAGTGCGGTTCAGGGAATCAGCCATTGGATAAAGAAGGGGCGAGGTTTTTGCTGGAGAGATGCCTTAAGAGGTAAGAAAACCTTTTACTTCCCCCAGTCGTACTTTCTTCTCTTTCTGTGGAATATGTATTTCTCGGCAGAAAGCGCTGCGATGCAGCCGTTTGATGCAGCTACGACAACCTGCCTTACCTCAGTGCATGTCATATCGCCTGCTGCAAAGACTCCGGGTATTGACGTCTCCATCATCCTGTTTGTGCTGACGCATTCTTCCTCGCTTAAATCGACAGTGCCTCCGAGGAAATCTATTATCGGCTTGCTTCCATGAAGGTAAACAAAGACTCCTGAAAGCTCAAGCACGGACTCATTCCCGTCCATATCTGTCATCCGTACACGCTCGACAATGTCGGTCCCTTCTATTGCAGAAACGGACTGGCCGAGAAGCACATTGAGATTTTTCTCCTGTAATGCAGGATAGTCATCGCCGACCTTGAGTTTTGATGAAGGAGATATAAGGTAGACAGTCTCTGCAAATTTTGTAAGCACTCCTGCCTCTTTAACTGTTTCTTCTGAATCACCTATGACGCATACGGCCTTCCCTTTATAAAACGCTGCATCGCATATTGCACAGTAGCTTACTCCTCTTCCGAGAAAATCCGCCTCCCCCTTGATTGTTGGTTTTCTTCCCATCGAGCCTGTTGCAATTATTACTGCTTTTCCGCTGTAATTTTTATCCATTGTAAATACTTCTTTTACATTGCCGGTGAGATTTACTCCAATGACCTGCGTCTCAACATATTCAGCGCCAAAACCAATTGCCTGGTTTCTGAATATATCAAGAAGCTCTTTACCTGAGACCGGGTTTGGAAGCCCTGGATAGTTTTCTATCTTGTGAGTGTATGCCAGTGCCCCGGCAGTTGCGGATTTATCAATGACAATTGTCTTGAGCTTTGCCCTTGACGCATATTGTGCAGCGGAAAGGCCGGCAGGCCCTCCGCCAATTATTATCACATCATATAATTCAGACATTAATTAATTCCTCCGGATTTTATTGTCTGTAATCATTATAGCAAACTATTGAGGCATATCTCAGGACCAGGGGCCGACTTCGTTCACAACAACCTTATTCTTGCCTGTTTGTTTTGCCTTGTAAAGCGCCTGGTCCGCTGTTAGTATGAGGTCCCTGACTGATTTAGCATTATCCGGGCAGATTGAAACCCCGATACTTATGGTCTCCTTTAAATTGTGCGTGCCTTTTTCAAAGACAGCGGATGCAATGCTCTCTCTTATCCTCTCCGCCACATGCTTCCCGCCTTCGATGCCTGTTGACGGAAGAATTACGGCAAATTCTTCTCCGCCATAGCGGAAGGCAAGGTCATTGTCTCTTACGGAAGCCATTATAATGTTTGCAACTTCCTTAATAACTGAATCGCCCGCCATGTGGCCGTAGGTATCGTTTACCTTTTTGAAGTCGTCAATGTCCATCATCAGGAGTGTGATTTTCTCGCCATATTTTTCATAGTCCAGAAACTTTTTGTCTATGCAGTATCTGAAATGCCTTTGCGTATAAAGGTGCGTTAGTTCATCGGTTATTGCGATATAATAGAGCCTGGCATTTTCAAACGCTACGGATATATGGCTTGACATTATCCCGATAAGCCCAAGCCGTACCGGATCAAAAGACACATCTGTCTTCCTGACTACTAGAAGCGCAAGATGTGCACTGCTTTTTTCGATTGGCATATATATCTGTTTCCTGTCGTCAGAGATTTTTTCATCTTTAATTTTGCCATCCATCCAGTCGTTGATAATCAACAGAAGCGGGTCGCCAGTGTCAATTTTCCTGCGCACTATTTTCCCTGTGCTCCTTGACCATGCAGTGATACTGTATTCCTTGTTGGGTTTGGGAAGGATTATATCCATCTCATCAGCGCCGAGCGTATCTTTGACAATCTCAAAAACTATGGCCTTCAGCTCTTCCAGGTCAATGGTCTTGCTGAGGCGCTCTATCATTACATAAAGCAATGTGAGTTCGGAGTTCTGGCGGACTATCTTATTAATGTATTTGTCCATGCCTTTTGACAGGACCTTTGACAAAAAAGGAACGAGGAAGATAAGGCAGACCAATCCGGAGCCAAAGATTATTAAGCCTATTGAGGTGATAAGCGAATATGTCTGTTTTAATGAGCGGTCAATTATAAGTTTTCCGTTTATGCGATCTGACTTTAAATGGCAGCCGTAACAGGCCGTTTCATTGTAAATAACCCTTACATTCCTGTGCACCCTTGTGCCATTGGTATTTATAATTATGGTGGTTTCAGGAGGCGCTGCATCAATTTTTTGATGACAGGCATGACAGGATTGCTCATGATATTTGTCCAGCACTTTTCCTATCTCGCTTTTATCAGAGGAATACGCAATCCTTCCGGTTTTATCAAGTATAAATGCCTTTATCAGCGAGTGGTTGTTTTTTCCTATATTCTCAATAGTGCCCTGTATCATATCAGGGTCTCTCATCAGCATGAGGCTGCTCAGGCTTGATTGTATTGCATTGCTCAGTTCCTGAGTTTTGTCTTTGCTGTCGTTAATCAGGCTGCTCCTGAGCATTAAGGCAATAAAAATCATGGTTGCAATAACTGAGAACGTTAAAATGCCGAGGATGCCGATAATGATTTTTTTCTTTAGCGGGTATAACCAGTCTATTTTTATGCTGTTTAAGTTTTGCATATTGCTCGTTAAATGTTCATTTTTATTGATGCATAATTATAACAGAACAGGGAGACCCTTAGCTTGATTGCTGTGCGGCCGGATTAATGCCTGAATCTAAATCAGTAATGTGATTATTTTGCAGTTTTGCAAGTAGAGGTAACATTTTCGCAAAACCGCAAAGGTGCTTAGGCTAAAAAATACTTTAAAATCAATGCAATGCCAATTGGCATAGAATCTGCTTTTATATTGGCAAGGACATGAAAAAGGAGGAAAAAGAGATGAAAACAAAAGAAATGGCAAAAAAAGGATTATACATAGGCGCAGGTGCAGG
>JACRGY010000172.1 GCA_016212165.1 Nitrospirota bacterium | reverse complement strand
TCTTCTTCTGTGAGGCTGCCGGGTTTCAGGAGGATGCTGTCCGGTATCCCTATTTTGCCTATATCATGCATAGGACTTGTAAATGTAATTGCCTCAATAAAATCCGCAGGCAGGTTCAGGGCCTCAGCGAGCTTATTTGAATAAAGGCCGATTCTTACGATGTGGATGCCTGTATCTGTGTCCCTGTATTCGGCAGCAGCTGTAAGGCGCAGTATAACTTCCTTGCTCATATTTTTGACCATTATCAGGGCATCTGCTAATGCCTGTGTTTTTTTCCTCACAGTATCTTCAAGGTTAGCCTTATAATTTCTTTCTATCTGCAGGAGATTGGAGTATTTGACAGCCCTTTCTATGGCATGAATAAGATAACTGGGATGATAGGGCTTGATAAGGAAATCAAAGGCCCCTTTTTTAATGGCATCAACTGCCACGTCTAATTCAGCATATGCCGTCATCAGAATTACGGGAAGTTCCGGGTTGAGGGCATGAATTTTTTCAAGGAGTTCAACCCCTGAAACTACAGGCATTCTGACATCTGTCAATACGATATCAATGTTGTTTTTGCCCAGCATTATCTCTATTGCTTCTTTTGCGCTTTCGCAGGTAATGACAGAGTAATGACGCCCGCCAAGCAATAGTGAGGCTGATTCGCGGACGTAGGGGTCATCATCTACCACGAGTATATTCGGTTTAATCTCAGTCATTTATCCGGCGCCTCTCTTGTTTTCTGCTCTGATTCCGGTTTTTACCATATCATGCTCTCTGTTATAAATACTATCAGAGTTGAGCAAGTTGTCAAGGTTAAGACAGCTTGTCTATTGCCTGTCAATAACTTTAAAGAATAGTTCGGCAAGCTCTGGATCGAATTGTATGCCTTTTAGTGAGATGATGTAGTCTTTTGCTTTTTCACTGGACCATGCAGGCCTGTAAGGACGGTCTGAACGAAGGGCGTCCCAGACATCCACTAAAGCAAATATTCGCGCTGCAAGCGGAATCTGCTCTGTCTTAAGGCCTTGAGGATAGCCGGTGCCGTCCCATTTTTCATGATGGCAGTAAGGGATGTCAATAGCGCGGCGCAGGAACGCGATAGGCGAGAGCAGTTTATACGCTATCACAGGATGGTTTTTCATAAGCACCCATTCCTCTTCAGTAAGCTTGCCGGGCTTAAGCAGAACGCTGTCAGGCACGCCGAGCTTACCGATATCATGAAGCAATGCTCCGCGGCGTACATGCACCAATTCTTCCTCGCTCATTCCTGCTGCGCGGGCTATCTCTATTGTTATTTCAGTGACGCGCTGCGAGTGGCCTTCTGTTTCCTTGTCTCTGTAATCAAGGGCATTTGACCAGCCTTCAATCGTGGTGTCATAGGCAAGGACAAGTTCCTTGTATGATTCGGTAACGTCTTCAAGCATGTTCAGGAAGGCATCCCTGCCTTTCTGAACGGCCTCTTCTCTTTTCTTGACTTCGTTCAGCGTTGCGCCCAGTGATTCAGCAACTTCCTTATAGGACGCTTCGGATTTTTTCAGTTCTTCCTCTGCCTGCCTGCGCGCGGTTATGTCCCTGACGATCTCGAGGCCAGCTATGATATTTCCTTTGGAATCTCTTACAGCAGATGAGGTATTCTCAAAATGCATCATGCCTTTATCGGTAAGCACAGCCCTTACTGTTGTGTGAATCTTGCCATCCTCGAAAGACATCGCAACAGGACAACTTTCACAGGTATGCTCCATGCCTTCATATGCCATATAACAGTATTCTCCGACATGGTTGCCGATAAAGTTTATTGCAACCTGATTTTGATAGATGATCCTGAAATCCCTGTCCTGAATGGTAATGCCGTCGCCGATCGCTGCAACAATTGCTTCCCATTTAGCTTTTTCATCTTCAGCTCTTAAGATGGCCTTCCTGAGTTCTTCCCCGACCTTCTTCCGCTCGATGATGTCTGCACGCAATGCCTCATTAACATCTGCCAGTTCCGCTGTCCGCTCTGCAACCCGCACCTCTAACTCAGCATACGCCCTTCTCATCGCTTCCTGAGTTTGCTTCCGTTCGGCTATGTCATGGCTCAGGTTGTTGATAACAAGTCCCAGGCCCAGAATAAAAAATGCAATCGCAGTATTGAGAGCCATCGGTATTGTTGTCCCGCCATAAAGCAATGGCGCACCATAGATGTAACCCAGACAGAAAACTAAACCGATAATGGTTGTTAGTCCGGCCAGCACCCTCGTTAGAACATCAATAAACAGGCGTTTCTTTAAGGATGAGGCGAGCAAAATCGCAACGCTTGCAAACAGGAAATTGAGGGCAGTAGGCAATGCCATCTTGCCCATGGGAATAAGCCCGAGTTTATTTTCCTGAACCCGAAAAATCCATTGATCAACATTCAGGTTAATATTGGCGCTAAACTCCATGAATCGGATAAGGGATAGAACTAAAATCAGGGCAGAGCCGATTCCCGATAATTTAAGAGCCGGTTTTCTCTCTGTTATGAGTGCATAAAGTGATATGCCGAGTATGATAAAAGAGAGTGCTGTATTTGTTGCCATGGGGATGTAATCTGCTTGTATACTGGTAAGGATTCTCCATCCCGTCAGCCAACCCACAATGGCAGATATCCCCAATGCTGCCGTAATGAGACCGCAAAGCTGCGGAAAGAATTTAAGAGTGCTGAGAGAAGAATTTGATTTAGTGGTCATTGGTTGAAATTTATTTTACCTCCTGTACTCCGAAAGCTCAGCCTTTAATCTTGCAAGCTCTTCCTTTAGTTCCTTCATCTTTAGCTCCCTGCCAATAGCCATCTCGTAAAACTTTTCGAGTTCCTCCACCTTTTCATTGAGCCCCTTCTCTGATTTCTTGTGCTCAATTCCTATCGCTATTTCATTTGCCACTGCCGCCAAAGCCTCCAGAACGGTTTTAGAAAGAGGCTGGCGGCTGAACATCGCCATAACTCCCACTATTCTGTTTTCAATAGTTAACGGATATCCCGCAAAAGCGACCATACCCTCGCGCTTTGCCCATTCCTGCTCACCTACACGGGGATCTCCAATGACTGAATTGGTCAGGTGCGGCTTGCGTTCTTCGGCGATAAGGCCAATCTTGAACTTTCCAACAGGCACGCGGCTATGCCCTCCGTCAATATGCGTATACATGCCGGCGCTGGCCTGTAATTCAAGCATATTATCCTCTTTATTGAGCGTCCAGATTCTCGCAAATGCTGCGTTGAGGCGCCGCACCATTGCTTCAGTGCATCGCAGCAATATATCTTGAAGATTGCCCTTTTGAGTGATGGAAGCTCCTATATCTGCTGTGAATATTGCCAGATTAATTCGTTCCTCCAGTGCCTTTTCAGCCAGTTTACGATAGGTAATATCTTCTACTAACCCTACGCCTCCTTTAATAGCGTCTTTATTGTCAAATAATGGAGCCGTGAGCATGGAAATCCAGATTTCAGCAGGGCTTGTGGTTGCGCGATAAAATCCCTCGTATGCCCCCTCTTCTCCTGCTAATGCTACTCTGATGGCAGGAAGCACACTTTGGTCTTTCAGGGTTTTCATGTCCAGCCCGACCAGCCTCTCACGCGGGGACTGGAGAATGTCGGTAAAGCGGTCATTGCAATCAGTGAGGAGCAGATTGGCATCATAGTGGAATACCCCCAGCGGAGACTGCTGGAATAAACGGCGATAGTGCTCCTCGCTCTTTTGAGATTCGGTTAATATTTTTTGGAATAGTATGGCAATAATTGTACTTATGACAGGCGCAAGAAATATCATGCCGTGCATGAGAATATCGGCAATGTGCGTCTCTGTAAGATGTTGTATTATTTCTGCAACGTCCCGATTGTGTTCTATATAATCGTAATAGAGATATCCCAAAAGAAGGATATAACCAATGGGCGCTATTAGAAGAGGGGCAATATATCTTTTTATCCGTTTCTGCATCTTCTTAACTTCCTGTCTTATATCGCGAGAGTTCTTCGTTCAAGCTCTTTAGCTCTTTCTTGAGTTCCTTCATCTTTAGCTCTCTGTCTACGGCCATCTCATAAAATTTTTCAAGCTCCTTCACCCGTTTTTTCAGTTCCTCCTCTGAGCCCATGAGCTCTTGCTCTGAATGCTTCAGGGCTGTTATATCCGTAGCTATAATCACTGAATAAAGGAAGAGGCTGTCCGGGTTCATGACAGGCTGGTGGCTCAGGTAGAACCATCTTTCCGCAGCTGTTACCTCCATCCATTCCGAAGACTCCTCTTTTTGTATTCTTTCCGCAAGATATCCGGCATCTTGTTCCCCCATAGGGAAGATGTCGGTAAACTTATTGCCGGGTATTTCATTAATTGGTTTATCGGAAAATTCCGCAAGAACTTTATTGCACCTGACAATTCTGAAGTCTTTGTCTACCAGCGCAATAAGCTCTGTGACATTGTCAAATGTTATTTCCCATTCGAGTTTTGCCTTTGCTATTTCGCTGAGGAATTTATTAAGCCGTTCTTCTTCCTTTTTGCGATCTGTGATATCCCGAGAGACCCCCATCACACCTATTATCTTACCCTCCGTACCACAAAGTACGGAGGCAGAAAGGAGACTTGGAAAGACTTCACCGGTCTTTCGCAGGTTAAGAATTTCCTGTACATGTCTGCCGTGCTCGACTGTTGTTTTATGTACCTTAAGACCTTCCGCCGCATCCGCATATAGAATGTCAACAGGTTTTCCCAAAACCTCTTCAAGACGATACCCAAAAGTTTCTTGAGCCGCTTTATTAAACTCAACAATTCTTCGGGTAGTATCAACCGAGATTATCATGTCGAGAGAACTGTCAATAATATTCTTTGCATATTCCCGGGACGTCTTTAATGCCTCTTCTGCTTTTTTGCGCTCGGTTATGTCCCTGACAACATGGATTAAGCCTATCAGATTGTTGTCGCTGTCGAATCTGGGGATGGCCCTTATTTCTATGAACATGTTCAGGTGGGGCTCAAATATTTCAAAGAGCGCAGGTTTGCCGTTTTTGAGGCAGCCGCAGCTCGGGCATCCTTCAGGAGGTTTCTCAGTGCCGTGGTAGTATTTAAAGCATTTTGTATCAGTTGTTTTCTCAAGAAAAAGCAGGTCGAGGATTTTTTCTGCGGCCTTATTGGCGCGTATAATATTCCAGTCTTTGTCATGCACTGTAACCATGTCAGTAATGCTGTTAAAGGTATCTTCCCAGTCCTGCTTAATTCTATAAACCTCCTCTTCCATCTTTTTTCGCTCGGTGATGTCACGTGCAGAAGACAATGCGCCTTTTACATTGCCGCTTTTATCCTTGAGTACACGGCACCACCAGGCAAGCAAGCGTTTTTCGCCATCCTTGCGTCGCTGCAAGCTCTCAACATAAAAAATGTTTTCAGTGCCTTTAAAAAGAGGCTCAACCAATGTGTATGTATCCTGCTGACCTTCAAAGTAAAAAGCGGCTTCTTTGCCTATCACATCTTCGCCAAAAAACTCGTAGCCCGCCTTATTCGCCCAGGTGTAGACCTTTTGATTGTCTACTTCCATAATAATGTCAGGAACTGCAGCCAGAATGGCATCATGACGCAAGGAAAGGTCAAAAATATATTTCTCCGTCTGCCTGCGTTCCGTGATGTTGCGGGCGATGCCCGTTGTTCCTATGATGCTGCCAGTATAGTCATAAATAGGTGTTTTAATCGTCTCTATCCATATCTCTTTACCATCCTTATCAATCAGAGGTTCTTCTACCTGTTTTCTTTTCTCTGACTTCATAACCTCTCTGTCATCTGCTCTATATCTTTCTGCCAGCTCCTTTGGCCAGATATCAAGATCGGTTTTCCCGACCAGATCCCCGGGTCTTATTCCGCATGCATTGCCAAATGGTTCATTAACAGCGATAAATTTGCTTTCTTTGTCTTTGAGCCATGCCATATCAGGTATGTTGTTAAGGATTGCCTGTTGTTGACTCACGATCTGCTTAATATTATCCTCTGCCTTTTTGCGCTCCTCAAGCGTTTTTTCAAGTTCTTTGACCTTTTCTTCGAGTTTTACAGAAACCATATGGCTGTATCTCTTGAGATATTCCTCATCTTTTATTGGTTTTGTTTTTTTGCTTTTTTCCTCTTCTCTTTTGCTCAGTATGTTGTTGAGTTCTTCCCAGAATTTTTCAGGGCTTTTTGGTTTTACTATGAAACCGTCTGCGCCGGAGGAAAATGCAAGTCCGATTTCCTCTTCACCCGTATATGTGGAAGAGTAGAATACAAAGGGGATCGCGCCGAGGTTTTTGTCTGAGTTTGCTTCCCTGAGGAACTGAAAGCCGTCCATCCCTGGCATGAGGATATCAGAAATTATAAGGTCAGGCATGTTGGCCTTTGTCTTTTCGAGGCCCTGAAGCCCGTCAGAAGCCTCAATAACTTCATGCCCCTGCATCTCTATTATGAGCTTAAGGATATGCCTGGTGTCAGGGTCATCGTCTACAATTAAGATTTTCATTCTATTTTATATCGGCTGTATTGTCTAAAGTTTTAATTTAAATGGATAATATGCCTCGCTACCCATAATCTTATCAGACTTTAAGCAGGTGTCAAACTTTTCCGTGCTATTGCCATAAATAAGGATAAATGGCAGAATAAGAAAAAATTAAGGAGGGCAAACTTAAGGCCGAAGCAGAGCGAGGCTGAACCTTAACCTCAACCTGAGCCTGTTTTAAATATGAACCTTATTGCTATAGATATTGGTAATTCCTCAATAAGCATGGGCTTTTTTACTGAGGCAGGCCTTTTTGTCCAGAAAATGGATACCCGGCCTTTAAAGCCTTCTTCAGAGTATGCTGCACTTATTAAAGGTTTCATAAAAGAAAAAAATATAGACAAAATATATGAAGGGGTTATAATATCTTCTGTGGTGCCGGGGCATACAGAGGCCCTTGAAGCCGCATGTAAAACTCTGTGCAGAAAAGAGCCTCTTATACTGGCGCATAAGTTAAATACAGGCATTGATTTTCAGGTAAATGAGCCTGAGAAACTCGGGGCTGACAGGATTGCAGCCTCTGCCGGAGCATGTAATCTTTTTGGCGCTCCTGTTGCAGTTGCAGATTTCGGGACGGCAACTACAATCAATTTTATCGGCAGCGGAAATGTATATAAGGGGGGCGCTATAATGCCAGGCATTGGGCTTATGGAGAAGGCTCTTTTTAAAGAGGCTGCTCAACTGCCTGACATCGAGCTTTCCATGCCTCTAACGCCATTGGGAAAAGATACAACGGGGAACATACTTTCTGGTATTATATACGGGACAGCAGGCGCTGTGGACAGGATTATAGCAGAGGTTGAAGGGATGGGAGGAGAGAAATTCAAGGTAGTTATAACAGGCGGTAACGCTGAACTTGTTGCGCCATTTCTTAAGAGGGGCGATTATATTGAGCCGTTCCTTGTTTTAAAAGGGCTGAAGTATATATATGAGAGGAATTCTTAATGCACGAGCTTAGAAAAGACCCTCTGCTTAACAGATGGGTTGCTGTCATGTCTGATTCAAAAGCGCCTGAAGAATACCATCTGCCTGATGATATAAAAGAATCCGGCTGCAGGTTATGTTCAGGCAGGGAGTCTGAAACTCCTTCCGAGATAGCTGCAATCAGGGTAAACGGCTCGAAGCCCAATGAGCCGGGATGGCAGGTAAGGGTAATCCCCAGTTCCAACCCTATTCTCCAGATAGAGGGAGAACTCGGCAGAAAAGGTATCGGCATGTATGACAAGATGAACAGCATTGGCGCAAATGAAATCTTCATAGAGACTCCCGAACATAATAAAAGGCCTGAGGATATGGGGTTTGAACAGGTGGTCAAGGTTGTCACCCTTTACAAGGAAAGGACCGCTGACCTTGAAAGAGATTCAAGAATGAGGTATATATTGATATATAAGAACTCAGGCAAGGAGGCAGGGGCTATTTATTCCCATCCGCATTCTCAGATTATTGCAACGCCGATTATCCCGAAGCGCGTTAAGGAAGAACTTGACGGCGCAAAGCAGTATTATTCATTCAAGGAGCGGTGTATATTCTGTGACATAATGAGGGAGGAATTGCGGTACGGGCAAAGAGTAGTCTTCGAGACAAAAAATTTTATTGCCTTCTGCCCTTATGCGCAGAGGTTTTCATTTGAGTTCTGGATAATGCCCAAGAGGCATTCCTGTGCGTTCCAGGACATATCCCCGGACGAAACAGAGGACTTTGGACTGATACTCTCTTCATTGATGAAAAGGCTTGGCACAATACTGAAAAATCCCCCGTATAATTATATTATTCACACAGCGCCAAACAGGATACCGCGGCGTAATCACTGGCATACCCTTGGAGAAGATTTCCACTGGCATATGGAGGTCATGCCGAGACTTACGAGGGTGAGCGGATTCGAGTGGGGCTCAGGCTTTTATGTGGTAACAACATCCCCTGAGGATGCAGCTAAATATTTAAGGGAGGCTTAATATGGATATCAAGAGGATTCTTTTCCCGACAGATTTTTCGGAAGGCTCAGACAATGCCCTGCCGTATGCCGCTGATATGGCCAAACACTATGGCGCAAAGCTGTATGTCTTTCATGTGATGCATGATATAGCGCAGGCCACCGGCTGGTATGTGCCTCATATATCAATGGATGAACTGTACAAGGATATAGAGAAAAACGCCAAAAAAGAGATAGAGAAATACGGCGTTGAGGAACTCAGAGGATTTAAGGATATTGACCGGACCGTTATAAAGGGCATCCCATACGATGAAATCATAAAATTTGCCAAAGAAAACAAGATAGACCTTATAGTAATAGGCACGCATGGCAGAAAAGGGCTTGACAGGGTTATCTTCGGCAGTACGGCAGAGCGTGTAGTAAGGGATGCGCCATGTCCGGTGCTTAGCGTGAGGCTTCCGGGGCATAAGATGAAAAAATGAGAGTCTACTTATCTGAAAATGCATTTATAGATCTTTTGCTGAGTTCGGCTGAAGTTTATAAGAGGGAGAGCCTTGGCATTCTTCTGGGTTACAAACCTGAGGGCAGATTTATAATCGAACATGCCTTCAGTTTTCAGACTGCAAGAAGGAAGCATAAGGGAGTTACCTTCCAGCACAAGAATCATAAAAAGATCGAGCCTATATTGGAGAAATTTGACAGGCTTCAGATAATAGGTGATTTCCATTCACATACACAGTTCGGCGTAACAAAGGGATTGCCTATCCCGAGTGATGAGGATATCAGCGAGATGAGAGAAGGCCATATTTATCTAATCGTTGCTATAAATAATAATGAAAAGACCCTCAACTGGAATGAGAACAGGGACGGCACTATATCAGGTTCTGTCGGAGATTTTTTCTTCAAAATAGCAGCATATTATCTCAATGGTTCTTCCGGCATAAAGAGGGCCAGAATCCACTGTCCGTTCCCGCCTGCGTTCTAAAAAGGTGTTTGGGATTAGGAGTTGGGGATTGGTTCATTGACAATAAAAAGATTTATATCTTATTCAATAGTAATACACCTGCTTGCGATGTCTTTTCTTTTTATCCGGCCTTCCAGACAGGAACGGCAAGGCTCGCCTTTTTTTGCAAGGCTTGTTACGCCGGGTGAAATAGCAGAGACCGGGAGTTTTGTGCCGCCTCCCGGGACAGCGCCGCTGCCACGGGATATCGAGACTCACAAGCCGGAAGTTATGGATGAGAAGCCGGACCTCAAACCTCAAGTCAGTATTCCTCAGGATAGCGGTTCGCAGATCCCCGATGCCATGAAAGGGCAGGTGCCCGGAAGCGGAGTGGAATCTTTAGAAAAAGGGCAATTCAAAGTGCCGCCCGGCACCGGAGGCTTTTCGTTTCCCCTTAAGAGAGATAATCTTTTTGACAGGGAAGTGATATCGGAATCTGCACAAAAGCAGGAAGAGAAACAGCAAAAGAGCACTATTACGTTTGATGCAAAGGAATTCAAATATTATGGCTACATGAGGAGGCTGAGGGAAAAGGTTGAGGGCATATGGCAGTATCCCTCTGATGCAGCAACGAGAGGGATTTACGGAGACCTGTATATAAATTTTACAATTAAAAAGAACGGCGCCCTCGGCAGTGTGGACCTTATCAGGACATCAGGATACAGGAGCCTTGATGAGGCGGCAATAAAGGCCCTTAGGGAAGCTGCCCCTTACTGGCCTCTGCCTGAAGAATGGAAAGAAGAGGCGCTGACTATTAAAGGCCACTTCATATATTCTTTGCAGGGGACGTACATAAGGTAAAATCTATTGCCTCAGGCTTTTGTTATAATTAACAATGAAGCCGAGGATATACCTGAAGGTCGGTGACAGGGTGAAACATCTGAGATACAATGTATGGGGATGCGGCAAGGTTGTTGAAGAAAAGCATTCATGTCTTGAAGGCGGTTTTTGTCTTGTCAGGGTCTTGTTTGATGACGGAATAGAGAGGTCGTTTATAAATGACATGGATAATGAGGCCTGCTGTTATTATGCAGGAGTAAGGCTGATTTAATGGTTAACAGACAGGGCATAATATTTTTGCCAAATTTAAGCACTACAGGCCCTCGCTTGCTACGATATTTTTCGACAGTTCTAAGCTTTTTACGCTACAACCTCGAAACTCACCCTTCGGGTTCGAACAGTCGAGGCTGTGGCCGCTGCAATTCGCTAAGAACTATTACCGAAAAATCTCTGATGCCGCTCAAGCCTGTCCTGCTTATGTCCGGATAATCCATGCAGGGAAAATTGCTTAGGCCCAAAAAATATCTTGGCCAGAATTTTCTTTATGACCCGTCAATACTCGGAAAGATTGTGGAGGCTGCTAATCTTTCATCTAAAGATACAGTTGTTGAGATAGGCCCTGGTCCCGGCAGGCTGACAATGATGCTTGCAGCAGCGGCAAAGAGGGTTATAGGGATAGAACTGGACAGGGCCCTCTATGAAAGACTTAAGGCAGAGCTGGCCGGATATGAAAATATTGAGCTTATATATGGAGACGCCCTTGAGTATCCTTATAATGACCTTCCCGAGTTCAGGGTAGTTGCGAATATCCCTTATTACATCACAACCCCGATAATCTTCAGGCTGATTGAGAGAGGAAAGAATCTTAAGTCCATGATGCTTACGGTACAGAAGGAAGTAGCTGAGAGGATTGTTGCTGTGCCTGACACAAAAGACTACGGAGTGCTTTCAATAATGGTTCAGTATTATGCGGTCCCATCTCTTAAATTCATAATACCGCGCGGCGCTTTCAGGCCTGTGCCGAAAGTGGACTCTGCTGCCTTGTATGTAGAGATGCTTGAATCTCCATCAGTAAAGGTGAAGGATGAGAAACTTTTCTTCAGGCTAGTAAAGACAGCTTTTACACAGAGAAGAAAGACCCTTGCAAATGCCATTAAGACATTGGCGGATGATGTAAAAGGAAGGATTATCCTGGCCGGAATTGACCCGCAGAGAAGGCCCGGCACTCTCAGCATAGAGGAATTTGCAAGACTGGCTGATGTGCTATATAATTCAAAGTAACAGAGGCAGAATATAGTACCCTCGCTCATTCTCGCTGCGCTCCGAGGAATTTTGTCTCTCTATATTTTTATATGAAACAACCTGAATATCAACAAAATAAAACCGCTCGGATACCATTTTCTGCCTGTTTTTGATAATTTGTTATGAAGACATTTGAAGTTATAGATATATCAGGCGATGTGGGGATAAGGGCTTTTGGCAAGAGCATTGAAGAGGCTTTTACCAATGCGGCTATCGGGATGTACAGCCTTATTACTAATATTGAGGGTATCAGAGAGCCGCGGAAAATAATAATTGAAACTCAGAGCGATTCATTGGAAGGGTTGCTTGTAAGTTACCTCAGCGAGCTGATATTTCAGTTCGATGCCTACGGGTTTATCGGTAAAGGCATAGACATAAACATTTTCAGGCTTGAACCTTCGCCTTTTTTAAAGGCAACAGTGCGGGGAGAGGAATTCAACCCTGAAAAACATGAGCGAAAGTTATTAATTAAGGCGGCAACATATCATAAAGTAAGAATAGAAAAGGTCAGCGATATTTGGGAGATAGATGTTATCTTTGATATCTGATAGGATTTTACTACAGCTGTCAGCGTTGCTTAACGTCATGCCCGAAGTTCTAAATCGGGCATCCAGAGTTTTTCTGGATTCCCCGGTCAAGCCGGAGAATGACAGAAATGTATATTTAAGAAGAGGTAAGAATGCTTCCTGAAAAACTTAAAAGGATTGATGAGACACGGATAGAAGTCCCTGATGATTATAAACCCGGAATGAGGGTTAAAGGGATAATTTATGTTGATGAAATCCTTGAAAAAGACCTTGAACCCCAGTGTATAGACCAGGTGGCGAATGTTGCAACCCTTCCCGGAATTGTCGGGGCCTCTATGGCAATGCCGGATGTCCATACAGGCTATGGTTTTTCTATCGGAGGAGTTGCGGCCTTTGATTTAAAAGAGGGGATTGTTTCACCGGGAGGCGTTGGCTATGATATAAATTGCGGTGTGCGCCTTCTGAGAAGCAACCTGAAAAAAATAGATGTAGTTCCAGGGCTCAAAGACCTTGTCAGCATTCTTTATAATGAAATCCCTTCCGGCGTTGGTTCAAAAGGAAAGATAAGGCTTACGCCGGAGAATGAAGAGAGATTGTTGCTTAATGGCGCCAGATGGGCTGTTGATGAGGGCTATGGAGAGGCATCAGACCTTGACAGGATTGAGTCAGGCGGCTGCATAGACGGGGCTGAGCCTGAACTCATAAGCAAAAAGGCTTATGAAAGGGGCAGGGCGCAGCAGGGGACTCTGGGTTCCGGCAATCACTTCCTTGAAATCCAGTATGTAGATGAGATATATGATGAAAAGGCTGCTAATGTCTTAGGCCTGTTTGAAGGACAGGTTACCGTAATGATACATACAGGCTCGCGCGGTTTCGGGCATCAGGTGTGCACTGATTTCCTTGAAGTTATGGCGAGGGCTGCAAGCAAATACAATATTGCTCTGCCTGACAGGGAACTTGTCTGCGCTCCTTATAACAGCCCTGAGGCGCAGGATTATCTGGCTGCTATGAGGGCTGCCGCAAACTATGCATGGGCCAACAGGCAGTGCATAATGCACTGGGCCAGAGAGGCATTTCTGAATTTTTTAAAGACCACACCCGGAGAACTTGGCATGAATCTCATTTATGATGTTGCACATAACATCGCAAAGGTCGAAGAGCATATTGTGGACGGCAAAAGGAAAAGGCTCATAATTCACAGGAAAGGAGCAACACGGGCCTTTCCGCCTGGGCATCCTGAACTTCCTGAAGTTTATAAAAATACAGGCCAGCCTGTTTTAATTCCCGGTGACATGGGCAGGGCTTCCTTTGTCCTGCTTGGAACTGAAAAGGCCATGGCGGAGACATTCGGCTCAACATGCCATGGCGCGGGAAGGGTGATGTCAAGGCATCAGGCAATAAAAAAGGCAAAGGGCAGGGCCATCTGGCGTGAGATGGAAGACAAAGGAATCATCGTCCGCTCTGCCGGAAGAGAGACACTGGCAGAGGAGATGTC
>JACRGY010000017.1 GCA_016212165.1 Nitrospirota bacterium | reverse complement strand
AGTCTCCTCCGCAACCTTCCTTGCCTTATCAGTCCCCTTCTCCGCTACTTCCATAACAAGCTTTGGATTCGCAATAAGTTCGGAACGTTTCTGCCATATAGGCTCAAGAACCCTGAATATATTCTTTATTAGTATCTTCTTGCAGTCAATACACCCTATGCCTGCGGTCCGGCAGCCATCTGCAACCTCGTTCTGTTCTTCCTTTGTTGAAAAAATCCTGTGAAGCTGAAATACAGGAGAAAGTTCAGGGTTGCCTTTGTCTGTCCTTCGTTTCCTTGCAGGGTCTGTCATCATTGTCAGTATTTTCTGTTCAGCGACCTTGGGCGAATCAGAAAGATATATTGCGTTGTCATAGCTCTTGGACATCTTTCTTCCGTCAATGCCAGGCACTTTTGGAAACTCTGTGAGCAATGCCTCTGGTTCCGGAAATATCTCTTTATAAAGAAAGTTAAATCTCCTTGCAATCTCTCTTGATATCTCAAGATGCGGAACCTGGTCAACGCCTACCGGGACATATTTTGCCCTGTAGATTATGATGTCTGCTGTCTGGAGCAATGGATATCCCAGAAATCCATATGTAGATAAGTCCCTGTCTTTAAGTTCCTGCTGTTTTTCTTTATATGTGGGAACCCTCTCAAGCCAGCCCAGGGGAGTAATCATGGAAAGCAGAAGATGCAGTTCAGAGTGCTGGAGTATTTTTGATTGCAGAAATATTGTGCACTTTTCGGGGTCAAGCCCTGAAGCAAGATAATTTATCAGGAGGTCCTGTGTTGATTCTTTAAGTCCTGACGGATTTGCGTATCCCGTCGTGAGCGCATGCCAGTCCGCAATAAAATAGAAACAGTCATATTTGTCCTGAAGCCTCACCCAGTTCTGCAATGCTCCGACAAGATTTCCAAGATGAAGCTTACCGCTTGCCTGCATGCCGCTTAAAACCCTGTCCAAATTAACCTCCATGTTTAGTAAATAGCTAAATACAGGTGATATTATGAATCTATCTGAGAGGACCTGTCAAGAAATGCTGTATGCCTCTAAAACAGCGACAGAAGCTGCAGGAAAAGATTTACCAGAGGCATCACAAAGTAATCTGCTATGTGCGTGTATATAAGTATGATAACGATTATGAAGCCAAACGGCTCTATTTTGCTGAATGACATAGCCTGTTTATGTGGAAGGAATCCGACAACTACCCTTCCTCCGTCAAGAGGCGGTATGGGAATAAGATTAAATGAAGCCAATACGACATTTATAATTATGCTTGACTTAAGCATCATGGCTATCGGCTCTAAAACCGTAGCTGCCATGCCTTCAGGAGCAAACGACAGGAGCGGGAACACTGCAAACTTCAGCATTACCATGCTTACTATAGCAAGCAGTATATTGGTAGCAGGCCCGCCTGCTGCTGATATTGCCATATCCCTTCTCGGGTTTTTAAAATTCATGGGATTTATCGGAACAGGTTTTGCATAACCAAATACAAACTGGCCATTTGTAAAAATAAGCAGCAGGAGAGGCATTATGATTGTGCCGAAAAGATCTATGTGCGCAATCGGATTTATTGTGAGGCGCCCCATCATCTTGGCAGTAGGGTCGCCCAGTTTATTGGCGATAAATCCGTGGGAAAGCTCATGAAATGTTATGGCAATCAGCACAGGGAGCGCTGATATGGCCAGCTGTCTGAGAATTGATGAGGGGTCCAATTATATACCTTTTTAAACTTTCAATTTGGGTGAAGAATATTGATCACGTCATAAAAACTATAATAGTTTTTAAAGCTAAAAGTCAAATATCAGCAGATATGACTCTGGATTTTCTTACAGCAGAATTCGTATAATAAAAAAGCTTCTGGATGCCTGAAAAGAATATTTTCATTTGTCCGGAATTTAAATCCCTGCTTACTTATATAAAGTATAAAGAGAAAAAATAAGGCTGAGTTAGGAGAAGAACATATGAACAGCGCTGTCAAGAATGAAAAACTCAACAACTGGATAAAAGAAGTGGCAGAGATGTGCCAGCCTGATGATATTTATTTATGCAGCGGGACAAAAGAAGAATATGACCTCATGATGGCAAAGCTGCTGGCAAGCGGAAGCGCCATTCCCCTTAAAAAACGGCCCAATAGTTTTCTTTTCCGCTCTGACCCAAGCGATGTGGCGCGTGTTGAGGACCGTACCTATATCTCCACTTCGTCAAAAGATGAGGCAGGCCCGACAAACAACTGGGTTGCTCCTGCTGAACTTAAAAATACAATGAAGGACCTTTACAAGGGCTGCATGAAAGGCCGCACAATGTATGTTATTCCCTTTTCAATGGGGCCGATAGGTTCTCCGATTTCAAAGATAGGGGTAGAAATGTCCGACAGCCCTTATGTTGTAGTAAACATGCATATCATGACGCGTGTCAGTTCAAAGGTATTGGAACTCCTTAATGCCGGAGAGGATTTTATCCCATGCCTGCATTCAATCGGCGCACCTCTGGCAAAAGGGCAGAAAGATGTTCAATGGCCCTGCGCCCCTATAGAAAATAAATATATAAGCCATTTCCCTGAGGAAAATCTTATCTGGTCCTATGGTTCAGGTTACGGCGGCAATGCTTTGCTCGGAAAGAAATGCCTTGCGCTCCGCATCGCCTCTGCTATGGCAAAGAGAGAAGGCTGGTTGGCAGAACATATGCTCGTTCTGCGGCTGACCAATCCTGAGGGGAAACAATATCACATTGCTGCTGCATTCCCTTCCGCCTGCGGCAAAACAAATCTGGCCATGATGCAGCCATCCGTCAAAGGCTGGAAATGCGAATGCATCGGCGATGACATAGCCTGGATGAAGATAGGCGCAGACGGGCGGCTTCACGCCATCAATCCTGAAAGCGGTTTTTTTGGCGTAGCGCCCGGGACATCGTATGATACCAATCCAATGGCCATGGATACCATAAAGGAAAATATCATCTTTACCAACTGCGCCCTGACAGACGACGGAGATGTCTGGTGGGAAGGAATAAATGACGCTGTGCCCTCACACCTCATTGACTGGAAAGGCCGCGACTGGACCCCTGACAGCCATGGAGATGCCGCCCATCCGAATGCGCGCTTTACTGCGCCTGCAGCACAGTGCCCGGTAATCTGCAAAGACTGGGAAAACCCCAGGGGCGTTCCAATTGATATTTTCATATTCGGAGGCCGCCGGAGCAGTGTTGTTCCATTGGTCTATGAAGCCTATTCATGGGACCACGGCGTCTTTCTCGGGGCAACCGCAGCCTCTGAAACCACATTTGCAAATATTGGCGCTGTAGGCCATCTCAGGCGGGACCCTTTTGCCATGAAGCCCTTCTGCGGCTACAATATGGGCGACTATTTTCAGCACTGGTTCAATATGGGCAAAAAGCTCGGCAGCAAGGCGCCGAGAATTTTTTATGTCAACTGGTTCAGAAAGAACCAGGACGGCAAATATTTGTGGCCCGGTTTCAGCGACAACAGCCGGGTGCTTAAGTGGATGTGCGAGCGCGTTGACAATAAGGTCACGGCAAAAAAATCACCCATAGGTTTACTGCCCAATGAAGGAGATCTCGACCTATCCGGCCTGAACATATCATCCGAAAATATGAAAGAACTGATGGAAGTTAGCCTTAAGGAGTGGAAGGCCGAGATACCTGATATTGAGAACCACTTCGCAACATTCGGCAAGCGTCTTCCTGAAAGTTTAAAAAAGCAGCTTAAGGAACTCGCGGCACGTCTTGGATAAAGTAATCTCAAAAAAATCTCTCGTTAATGTGCTGGGGGTAGTGTATGCCCATACCAAAACCAGTGACGGCGGAGACCTGTATCTCACACGTTTTGCCGAACCCTACGAAAAACATTTCGAGATAGAAAACTGGCATGAAAAAAACTGGTTTGACGAACACAAAGTAAGGCTTAAGGGCACAAGTTCTGTTTACAGGGTCCCGACAAAAGAGGTCAATGGAAAAAGCCTTGACCTTGTTGTCAAGAACTGCCGTGTCGGAGAAGATGTTCCTCTGGATACCCATACCTTGCAGGAATTCTGCGATGCCGAGTTCAACAGCCCGTGGGAAGAGTTTTCCCTGGTAACAGAGATGCGGGAGAATTACTACGGCCCGAAAGAAATGAGGGTCAATACCCAGCGCCCCATGGCAATCTATGTGCCGCCGGAAATGATGCAGTTGTGGCAGAGCGGAAGGTCGCGGGAAAAAATCAACAGGATAAGAGCCAAACATCCGGGCATTGACCTGGATATATTGAAGCAGTACAAGCTCATCTATGAATGGATAAAAGGGAATAATCTCATCGAAATTTTTGAACATATAGATCTGGACCATACTGAACTTATCAGCCATCTCAAAAAGATTAACTACAAGGCTATCGGAGACCTCAACAAAAAGGGGTATCTGGTTGCTGATATGAAACCAGAACATATTATAATCAGCGAGGCAGAAACGCGGCTTATTGAAGAAATCAACAGGGCAGAAAATATTGACGCCACAGGGAAACAGGTTGAACGGTTATATCAATTGCTGCATGAGGGCAAATATTCAGTAATTGATTATGAGCTCCTGTCGCGCACTCCCGAACATGAAGAAGAGGTCAAATCAACGCGGAGACACTCGTACCTTGATGACCAGAAAAATCGCTTTGTGCCGACCCCCTTGCCTGCGCATCTTTCTTATCAGGAGATATTTGGCGTGCCCTATATATTCGGGCGCGCAGAGAGCACAGGCGGCAGCCTGTGGGTTGTTGGAAAAAATGCACATTTATTCGATTATTTTCTTCCCGAAAGGTGGAGGAAGACTCCTTCCATAAAATTATCCTATATCAAGGAAGTATTCTATACGATAACAAAAGACAATATTCATCTTGTCTGGAAAACTTCACGCGTAGGTGAAATGCCCAATGGTGAGGACAACGAAAGCTGCGATTCCAAAATCTGCCAGTCCGGCATAAACAGCCCGTTTGAAGAATTTGCCATATCTCTTGCCCTGAACCAGCTTGGTATCCCCTCGGTTTATGTAAGAGCAATATATATGACCGGAAGCAAAAAGATAGAGGCATCAACTGATTTAAGAAAATACGAGTCTCACAAAAACATACTCGACACCGAAGGCAATCCTATTCTTCAGGAGACTCATAATTACATCACAATCAGGGGCTGGTACAACGGCCCTGACCAGTGGGTTGCAGAGCACAGTGACGCATTATACACGCCGGTAGACCTTTCCAGGGCGCCCTACAGAGGGATTATTGATGAGGCACAATGTCAGACACTTCTGGATAAGGCAAAAGAGAGATTAAAAAACGCAGGCTATGACGGTTCTTTGCTGAAAACTAACGACCTTCTGTTGGCAGTAAATGATGATGGGGAGATTATGAAAAATAATTCCGGCGAACCAGAAGTCATTATCTGCAATTTTGAACTGATATGGAAGGTTAAAGACTGATAATTTGGTTAATACGAAAACTCGAACCCTTGAACCCTTTATTTAACTTTTCCCCTCTTCACCGCATCAGCAACCAGCGCAACCTTCTTCATCTCCTTCACATCATGAACCCTGATAATATTTGCGCCGTTTAAAATCGAGATTGCAACTGCTGCAGCAGTGCCCTCAAGACGCTCTGACGCAGGAGCGTCATCGAGTATTTTGCCTATAAACGCCTTTCTTGACGGCCCTATCAACAATGGTTTTTCAAGAAGGGTGAATTCACGGAGGTTCTTTATTATCTCAAGGTTGTGGTCGAAAGTCTTTCCAAAACCAATCCCCGGGTCTATGACAATCTTGTCCTCAGCTATTCCAAACTTCACGGCAAGTCTTATACTCATCCTCAGATAATCCATAATCTCAGGAATCAGCGCTTCATATACAGGTTCCTTCTGCATTGTCTTTGGATTGCCTTTAATATGCATGATAACAACAGGGACTTTATATTCTGCAACAACCTTCGGCATCTCAGGGTCAAACCTCATGCCGCTTATATCATTGACCATTGAAGCTCCTGCATCCAAAGCCTTTTTTGCAACCTCTGCCTTATATGTATCTATTGATATGGGAATTTTTATGGTTTTTGCAATCGCCTCTATAACAGGGAGTGTGCGCCTTAATTCTTCTTCCAGAGAAACAGGCTCAGAGCCGGGCCTTGTTGATTCTCCGCCGATATCAATGATATCTGCTCCCTCCCCGGCCATCTCGTAGGCCCTTTTAACGGCAAGGGATTTATCAAAATAAGTCCCGCCTTCCGAGAATGAATCAGGGGTTACATTGAGGATGCCCATAATATAAGTTCTTTTAGAAAAATCTAATGAAAAATTTGACCAGGTTAGTTTCATAAAATTATCAGATGCAGATAAAGCTTCCCTTTGCTGTTTCTTTTGTCCTTTCAGGATGTTCTGCAAATATCATAATATGCGCAGGACTTCAAATGCAATCCGCTCACTTCTCTTTTAAAGTGTTTTACATGCATGCAGGGTCTGATTCCATTAAAGAGCCTTTTAAGGCATATGCCCTTCCCCTGCATCCGCTCATACATTGATTCAGTTCTTTACAGGAAAGACATCCTGCAGGCGGGGTCAGGAGCTTCTGCCTGATCTCTTTTTTAAAATCAGACAAAAGTAATTGCTTCAGTGTTGACCCATTCAAATCTCCAAGTTTTACAGGCATGGACGGGCAGGGATATACAGCTCCTTCAGGCGATATATATATCATGCTGTTTGCCGCCTGGCAGCCTCCGGCCGGAAATTGGACTGACGGATAAAAGGCCCTCCATAAAAACGGGTCATGGATTATGAGTTTCATGCCTTCATGATTTATTTTATTCAATCTCGCAGAAAGCTCTTCCCTCTCGTTTTTGTTAACGTAAAAACATTCTTCAGTTTTTATGAGCCGTTGCATGGGCAGGACCAGATACTCTATTTCATTATCCAGGCAAAATGTCAGGACTTCCGGTAAATCCTGATAATTTTTTCTCCCGACAGCGCATGAAATTCCCAGGGACATTGAAGCCTCTGGGGAACTTTTGATTTTACCGATTGATAATTGCAACTCATGAAGCGAGTTGACCCCGATAAACAAAGCCCTGACATTTAAATAAGAAAATAATGCTATGGCTGCATTATCCAATGCAGAATTTGATATTGTAAGAGATACGGCTATTTTTTTGTCCCTGAGTTTTTCGAGTATTTCTATGCAGGAACGGCTAAAGGTAATCCCTGTATCAGATAAGTTTAGATTCAATATCCTGCTCTCTGCTATATCGTCGCATATCCGCAGATAATCAGCAGTCACATTATTGGGTGCAGGAGTTATATCCCAGTAAACCCTGACAGGAAAATCCAGTTCTCTAAGGTTCATTTTCCCAGCAGTGGGGATCAGGATTATTGATATCTCCTGTAAGGGCAAGAGCCCGCGCAGTGCATCCGCCAAGGCAGTCTGCATAATGGCTGCATTTAAGACACTTGCCTTTGGGGGCCTTATTTCTCATCTTCTCCAAAACCGGAGAGGTATTCCATATATCCATAAGGCCGTCAGTGCACAGATTGCCAATTACAACAGGGATAAACCCGCAAGGCGTTATATCTCCGTTTGATTTTATATTAAGGGAAAGTTTTCCGCAGACGCTTCCCTTGACAAGTGAACCTCCGTTTTTATGCCCGAGCGCGGCTATAATCGGATCTTCAAGAGATATGTGTAAATTCTTAACCCGGTTCTTATGTCCTGCTGCGCTTATATAAAACTTTTTCCATTCTTCAGGGCTCAGGTCAAGGTCATCCTTGTTCGTAAACCCAAGGCCCGAACACTTGAAGTTATGAAAATTAATGTTGCCGGCGCCGGAAGAAACAGCCTGTCCTATCAGCCCCTCAATGTCATTTATATTAATCCTGCATATTACCGAAGAAATTGATGTCTCGATCCCAGCCTCTCTTAAATGCATGAGAGCGGCTATTGCTTTTCTGTGGCTTCCCTCAACTCCCCTGAATTCATCGTGGACTTCCTGCTTCGGGCTGTCAATGCTTATTCCGACTTTTTGGAATCCGGCCTGTTTTAATCTCTGAGCAACATCCCTGTCTATTAAAAAACCGTTGCTGTTCATGGACACAACGAGGCCGAGCTTTGAAGCAAACAGCGCAATCTCAAATATGTCATTTCTTAAAAGAGGCTCGCCGCCGCCAAAATTGACAGAAAAAACCTTTGCCCCGGATATTTTATTTATAAGGCTATATACTGTTTCTAAATCAAGTTCCCTGCTCGTATCCGCCCTGCTGTAACAATGCCTGCATTTAAAATTGCACCTGTTAGTAACAGCCCAGTTTATTGTCACAGGAGATGCTGCAACCCAGTTATTTTTCATATATCAAGCCAAGCTCTTTCATATTTATTAAAAACGAACCAATATCTTTTTCCAGGACAGATGTTTCAACTTCAAACTTATCTTTAAGTTCAGCAACCATCTCATCCAGTGTCCTGCCGTCACACAGCTTCCATACCTCTGTACCGAGTATGTTAAGGGCATGCATCTTACCATGCAACAGGATGATAGAAGTCCCAACGTCAGATACGTCCTCTCCAATATCGAGGCCCTTTATCGCCTGTTCTGTCGGCAGGTCTTCTTCTCTCCACATTGCATCAGGGTCCCTGTAATATCCCGGCATATCAGTCACCAGCAGCCGTAATAGAAACAATTACAAGGTTTTCCTTTGTAGCATTGCGTATCCCGTGTTCAACAAGCGCCGGCACAATAACGATTTTGCCGGCATCAATGACCTGCGAATCCTTACCTGATGACAGGAATTCTCCCCTCCCCTCCATGACTATCCAGATATGGTTTCCGTGATGGGTATGGGTTATAATCTCCTGGCCTGGTTTCATGCAGATGAGGTTTATTCTTCCCTGTTCCTCCGCCCATATGGTTTCCTTGTGATGCTTTCCCTCGTTAAACTTCTTCAGCTTCTGAACATCCAGTATCAATGTTTTCATAATTCACCCCGCTTTTTATTTATTATATTTAGCATTTATACCAAATTATAAAATAAGCGCTACAGTAACATAAAACATATTATGCTTTATGCACAAGCTTCAAAATCTCCCTGAGAGTCTCAGACGTCCTGTTCAAGAAACGAGATGCTGTTGATGCAGGGAGTTCGTCCTTATTTTCAACAAATCCCGAGAATAGGACGCCATACCTGGAAGACAGCTGGTTTGCTGCATTCACATCACTTGTGCCGCCCTGATGCTTCCCGGCCACTATCAACATACCCTTTCCATCCCCGGTAAACCCTGAAATAGCCTCCAGTTCAGCATCGGAAAAATATCGCCCCTGGCCTGCCTCTCCGAATAGTATCCAGAGCTGGCCATATTCACCAAGCAATCGTTTGGAGAGCACCGGGGTCTCCTGTCTGTCTGTTATCATGACATTAAACCCTTTTTCCTCCAGAGCCGTCAGGACATTTTTACCAAAGGTGTTTTTATCCAGGCCGGATTTCATAAACGTATCATAGATGAGTATCCTTCTCCTGAGCGGCGAACTATTGTTTTCCTCCAGCCATTCCGCAATATTATTTATATACTTCCGGTTATCGTACTTATCTGCTGAACTATTCAGAAATCTCTCAAAGCCGGAATCAAAGACAATGCCGCCTTGTCCTTCCAGGTCATTGTTATACGTCGCAATTATACTTTTATTGTCCGGGTCCATGACGATGCGCACATGCTGATTTTGTTTATTAATGATGGATGAGCTTCCTCCGGAGATTGACCTGACATCTTTTAAGAGAGGATTGCCCACATCCACATAGGGGACAAACACCAGGAATTGGAATGCATAAGCAATCATAATCGTGCCTGCGATGCAGATACACAGATAGAGAAAGAAGACCCTCTTTTTGAATATTGTCCAGAACATTATCATGGTGGGCATAGCTGTCACGGGCCCGCCTATCATTAAAGCCAGCCCTGCCCCTCCGTCAAGGGTACCGTGGAGAGAGCTTTTGATATGGTAAAGAATGCTCGATGCACTGATCTGATGCAGAAAGATGGGGACAGACCCCAGCGTGACCCATACGATACTGAACACGCTCTTTTGACCGAAGAGTTTGTAAATCCATTCATAAGGCATATATCTCTCGACAATGGTCCCTATCGCAACACCCACGAGGACATATTTCCCGACCAGCCAAAGCATCTCCGATGACTTTGCCAGGAAGACGACAAACATATTCTTTGTTCTTGCGGCAACCCGGTTGCCGAACTTCTCTTTGCAGTTGCATCTAAGGCGTTCGTCGGGATAGGCCTCATCATGAAAGTCGCCCCGCGGTATGCCCCCTTCAATAAAAATGGTTTTTGTTTGAAAGCCCCTGTCCCTGAGCAGATGGGTCACAACTCCTGCAAACATGCCCATTGAAAATGCTGCAACAGTTCTTATCACCGTCCATTCAGGGCCCAGGTCGTTAAGGGTCAACATATAGGTTGAGGGGCTTAACAGCGGGGAAGTAACGAGAAGGGCCATAACCGGAGCCAGGGGCAGGCCGGCAAACAACAGGCTCACTGCCGTAGTCAAGGTTCCGCATGCGCACAGAGGCGTTATCATGCCCACCAGTGATGCCAGAAAAACGCTTAATAACCCATGCCGCCGAAGAGAGGTTTGAAGTTTAGCCGCAATTTTGTAAGTGCGTATATAGCCGGCCAGGAGTATCCCGACGATAAAGTAGGGAAGGATATCCCGTAATTCCGCAATAATTCCATGCCCATTAAATAGTAAATCCCATATTTCACTTCCCAGCAATACAGGGAACGGCCTCTGCAATAACCCGGGAGTTATTGTCTGGCCGGTTGGCCCGTTGACCCATACATGCCAGATTATCAGCGAAAGTGAAGCAAGTATCATGAGAAGGAGCGTTTTATTTGCTGCCTTGCGGGGCGTTCCGTGAATTTCGCACGCATCATTTTGTTTATCACTTTTCGTTTTCAATAGCATCTATGGTGTCTCCTGATCCAATCTTAATCAAGCCCTTCCTGAAATTCCGGCGCCATGCTCATCTCCCTCTTCCTGTAAATCAATCCAACAACGAATAACACACAAATGCCTGTGAGTACCGCAATTTGTCCCTCATATGGCGTGCCTGCATAATTCCCTCCAAGCCTCCAGTTCTGTACGAGTGCACCGCCGGCAAGCATGCCAAGCACTGCTGCGCCTGCATCGCCGTCACCCTGGCCTGCCAGCACCAGTTGTCTGAAAGGACAGCCTTTTATGAGTACAGAACCAAATCCAACCAGGAGCATACCGAGAAAGTTCCAGACATGACTTTCATTCGAACTCGGCTGGCCATTCCAGCCTAATGAAAATTGTCCTGTAATAAGGCTTGCAAACAGGGCAATCATAAAAAAGGAGACTATCCCCATCAGGAGGCCTGTGGATTTCGGACATCCCTTTACTTCTTTCGGCCCCCAGAGAAACAGCCTTGCGATGCCGCCTGTTATGCAAAATCCTGACCTTTGAGCCAGGGCACCTGCAACAAGCCCTGCGAAGAGAGAAACATACAGAGGCGCATACTGCGCGCCTGCACCCTTGCTGCTCAAAGAAATAAAAGCCGGTTTCCACAAAAGAAACATAAGGAAAAAAAACATCAGGGCAGGTATTAAAAAGGCATTTCCTGCAGGCAGCCTAACAGGTTTACCAAGACTAAACCCGCCTTCGATAAATTTAAGCCCGATATAGACGCCGGCTGCAAGCCCGGCAAGGCCGAGCAACGCAGTGAGATCCCCTGCTGAGATTCTGAACACCATTTTTATCGGGCAGCCCATAAATACCGAACATCCGACAATCAGAAGGATTCCGACAAAAAATTTCAATAACGGTGAACTTCCGGCTGTTGCCGAAAATTCTTTTTTATACATTGATATGAAAAACGAACCAAGGACAAAGCCTATTATCTCAGGCCTTATATACTGCATCCTGATATTGCCGTGCAAGCCAAGCGAGCCCGCCATATTTTCCATAAAGCACGACACGCAGAAACCCGTATTCGGAGGATTTCCCAAAAAGCTGAGAATAACACCTGCAAGGCCGATAAAGGCGCCTGTTAATATGAACTTAACCACAACTCCCCGCAATCCTTCTCTGGAGATAATAGATAATCTTTCTATCCCTTTTTATAGACTCATCATCAGGTTTGAGCTTTATTTTCTTTTCAATCTCCTCCAGAGCCTCCCTGACAACCGCCTTTAATTTCTTCCCCTGGAAAAAAGGGGTTTTCTTGTCAAGATAATCCGGATTCAGTTCTATTGCCTCCTTATATTCAAACATTGCCTTGACAGCCTCCTGCTTTCTTATAAAGATATCGCCTGTCAGCATCCGCGGCTCCCCCTCATAAGGGTATTGCAGAATTAATTCCCTGGCAAACGTCTCAGCCTTGCCAAGGTTATTTGCTTCTATCAGGTTTCTTATCACCCTCACCTTATTTCCTAACTCAGCATTAATGCCGGCGTTGCCGGTAACAGACACCCTCTGAGGCGCCTCTTTCCCGGGTATTGCCTCACCCATATGATAACTTACAAGCGCAGAAGAGCTTATCAAAAGAATGACTATCGCCCATATAGAAAACCTGTCCAGCCTGTCCATTAAAAACTCCATAAGCATTCAGCCATCAGCTCCCAGCCTTCAGCTTTAACTGAAAGCTAATTGCTAAACGCTGAAGGCTTTGTTAAAATTTTTGATAAGGAGGCATATTCGTCCCCTTTGCCATTTCCCTCACAATATCAAAATCCTTGTCTTTAATAACCTCATACCCGTCTATCTGTGCCCTGTCGAGAACCTTTATCTTTTCTCCGTCTATCTCCACTGTATCGTCTTTCTTGATATCGAGAAGCGTTTTTTTAAACTTTCTTGCAAAAGAGTCATCAACCCTCTGGGTGACGCCGAAATTGCAGTAAGGTATTGGTATTCCCTCTGCTATAACAGTAAAGTCATTCTGATCAATCTTGCCGTCCCTGGCCATCCGCTCAAAATCAAGCATTGGGAATGCGCCTGCATCATACCTTTCAAACAACACTCCATAAATAACCTTCTCATGCTTATATGAACCAGGGGGAATTGAATAAAAGGAGAGATCATTTTCAGGATCTATCCCGCCCTTAAGCAACAGGGCTAACTGCGTCATGTATGCTGTCGGCGCAAGCATAGGGCCAAAGGCCATGGTCTTCCCCTTCAGGTCTTTAATATTCCTTATTCCGCTTTTCTTCAGCGCAACAATAGCGCCTCTCGACCTGGCGCCGAGCGAGCCTGCCCTCTCCGCAGCCAGAATCTCCACTCCGTGATTTCTGTTCATGATTATATAAAGCAGTGAATTTGTATGAGTAAAATCCAGCTTATCAACCTCTTTTGTAAAATCAATCGTATCTATGGCCACGGCCTCGAAGTCAACTCCCAATCTTTTACTCAGGTATGCAGTAAGTGGCCTGAAGCGATGAAGCGTTTCGTATTCGCTGTTGCATATCATGTAGCCGATCCTGTAAGTCCGTTTGTTCTCCACCGAAGGATGCTCGCCGCAGGATACAGTGGAAAAAATGACAAGGCCTGCAAGGAACAGCCTGAGATTTTTTAGAGCAACAGAATAAATGCCGGCAACCCCGTAATTACTTAAACCCATACAACCTCCTCATAGTATAAGCTGCCGCTCCGAAACCCATTATTGCAAACCCAAAAAAAACAAATGGACGTCCGGGGTCTCTTGTTATCTGGATACCGGCAAACGGCATCCCATACTGGTCCACATCGGCCCTCGTATGATAAAAACTGAGGCCTTCCCATTTCAGTGGTTTATTGACCTCTGAACTGCCTTCGGTTAATATCTCAGCGCCTTTGCTAAGCATTAAATCAACCCATATCCTTTTTAATAAGGGAGTTTTAAAGGCTACAAGTTTAAATTCATAAGGAAAATCTGACGGGAGGCCTGTTCCTCCTGATGTATCAGCAAAACCAATAAAATGGCCCTGCTTAAAAACACTGAGTTTCAGATACTCTGAAGGAAATTCAAGCGCATCAACCCTGATCCTGTAATTTTCAAGGTTAAAGCTTTCTCCTGTCCTGAGTATAAAAAGTCCGGACTTTTCCCCGTCCTTAAGAACTCCGACTTTCACCGGGACGGGATAGAATTCCCTGTTTATTTTTTTCACTGTAAGATTTATCCCCAATAAACTGTCATCCCTGATATCCCATCTGTAAACCCTGTCCACAGTACCTCCCTCGTAGATGTTTACAGTAGCAATAAAGCCCAAAGAACTTATAACACTGCCAAGCAATGTTACAAATACTCCGCTGTGCAGAACCAGCACAGGCCTTGAAAGGGTCTTTACTCTCTGCAGAGTGCAAAGAAATAAATTAAAACCTGTAAGCCCCAGTAAGGTTACGAAAACAGGGCTTGAATAAATATCTTTTTTTTCTATAAATGTTCCCGGGACAGCAAACAGACAGATAGCGATAAAAAGACCAACTGCAAGTTCTTTTGAGGCAAGAATCCGATATGGCCATTTAAACCTTTCCGGGAAGTTCAACTCTGTCTTCTTATCATATAAGTTTTTTTGATTTTAGAAAATCCCTCGCCACCTTTTTGGGTTTCTCGCCCGATTCCACTGATTTAATCAGCCTTGCATAAGTTTCATCACTGATAGTGCCGCCCAGTTTGTCAATTACCCTCGGGAGCGCAGGGAAGTCGCCGAAAACCTCAACTCTGAGGACAGGAGCAGTATAAGACTGGATTCCGGATCCATTCCTGTTCAAAAAGCCAAATGGCTTAAGCCATACAAGGCCTTTCTCTTTTTCATAGGCTGTCTTGACTGTTTCGTATGCCTTTTTTATATTCCCATCACTCTGTTTATTTAATATCTGCAGGGCCATTGCTGTATTCTCGATTAAAATATCTACATGCTTTACCTTAAGGGCTTCATAAAGCTCCTGTGCGGTTTTATAAACCCTGACATTGACCGTTGTTCCTGTTCTCTCGCTTATAATAACAGAAAGCATCTCAGCCAAAACCTGCCCCTCTGAGGAATTAACACAGCCTATATTTAATATCCTTCCGACACAGGCATCTGCCCTTGGCAGACAGATAAAAAAAATTGTTAAAACTAATATCAGTCTTTTCATAATCTTTCCTCCAATTTATTTATACATTATTATAAAAAATTCACACCTTATTTGTTATCAAAAACGCTGTTGACGATATCCTCACCCACCTTATCCGACTCCACAAACACAACCCTTCCCGCAAGGCTATTCTGCCCTGGCGGAAAGGTTACGGCTGCTCCCATATAATACCTCCCCTTAGGAAGATAAAGGGTATAATGTCCATCCTCATCAGTCCATGCCGAAAGATAATCAGGAACCCCCGATACCTTTTCGTTTCTATTTGCAAACACATAAGCCATCCTTACAGGCAGCCCCTTTTCATTAATAATTCTTCCGTTTATTTTAAAATAATTTTCTTTTATCCTCTTTTTCATGCGGCTGGCTTCCTTAAGATCTGATACTGTAAAATCCATTTCAAATTCCATACCGGGAGCGATTACAATCTCTTTAGCTTCACCTGAATGTTTGTCGCCGGGCATAAGCGGGCCATATCCCTCTGTTTTCTTCAGCCTTGCCACGGCCCAGTATTTACCCGGAGGCAAAAACATATGGAATCGCCCATCCTTATCTGTATTTGCTGATATAAAATCTGAAGGCCTTCTTATCTCGGGGCTGTTATAAACAAATATACGCGCAGCCTCCACTGCCTTTTCTCCCATATCCAGCACCCTGCCTTTTAAAATGGATTTTTCTCCTGCGGGGGCTGCAGTGACGAAGAGAAAAACAGCTAAAAAACAAGAAGTCATAAAGATAAAAAGTTGATTACTTGTCTTGCTCTGCATTTCACTCTCCTGTTTTAAACGGCTCTTTTGCATACGGCTCATAAATTACCCTGCCTATGCCGGGCTCTCTGTTTTCATCGAATATGCCATCAGACGGATTCCCGCTTCCCCACCAGTTATTGCTTGCATCCACGTCTTCATTATTAAAATCGCCGTTTCTTATATTGTAGTCAGTATTGGCCAAAATATTATTTTTATGGATGGCAACGCCTCCGCCTTTTTCCCTCACAAAAATGCCTATATCATTTTTTGTGATTACGTTTTCTGTTATGGAAGCATTACCTCTGTAAGCCCTGACGCCGATATGGTTTCCCTCAAATATGGAATGGATGATCTCAACGGGCCCGCTCCTGAACCGCAGGCCTCCGTAGCTCCTGGCAAAAGAGCAATCCGTCACCAGAAGATTCGTAAAATGACTGTGAATCCCCCATGTAGCATATTCAAACTCGCAATTAGAAAACAGGCTGCCGGTTGCGTGGTCCAGGAGTATCTCGTCCCAATCAGAAGCGCCTTCCTTTTTTAAAGACGTAAAGATAATCCTGGCATCTCTCTGTCCTGCGGCAATTATCTTTCCGTTAATTTTAAGCCCGGCGCCTTCTGAAAATATCACTTTTGCGCCAGGAGCAATGGTCAGTGTTAAACCTGGAGACACGGTTACAGTATTGTGGATACCGAGAACGCCATCCCATGTTACATCGGTGATTATGTCCTTCATCGGCCATGAATACAATATGGGGCCTTTCCCAGCTTCTTTATACTCAACCCGTCCTCTATCTGGATCATCCTTCCCGTCGTAGATCGTATCTTCAGGGACAGCGCCGCCCCACCAGTTACGGGGTGCGGAAATGTTCATCCCGCCCTCAAGGTCAATGGCATATATCCCATTCCTGATAATATTGTTTTCAGTTATTATGCCGTCAAACGATATTATCCCCATGCCCCTTTCTCCATTGCCTGATATATGATTGCCTTTTATAACAGCCCTTGAATCCTGAATGTTTATTCCATTGAAACCGTTCCCCTGAATAAAATTTTCGCTGACCTCGATATTATCGGTGCCTTTTAAAGATATGCCCGATTCCAGATTGTTAGAAATTATGTTGCGGCTGAATTTTCCATATACCGCATCAGAGGCCATAAGGCCGTACCTGTTTCCGTCAATAAGATTTTCCTCTGCAACAGGCAACCCTTCTCTTACCCTCAGCCCCTCTCTGAGATTGTTCATTATCCTGTTGCCTCTCGCAATAATATTGGCACGAAATACATTTGCCCCTGAATAGTTATTATAAATGTAATTGTCCGCTAAAATGATTTCTGAGTCCCTTGCCTGCAGCCCGTTCTTGTTCCCATAAATATATGTTCCGGTGATTGCAGCATTTGATTCCTGAAACTGAATCCCCCTGTAATTGTTCCTTAGGACAGATACTCTTACAGCCACATTCGAAAAGTGGAAATGGAGCCCTCTATAGGCATCTTCAATCTGGCAATATTCAATAAGGTTCTGTACCCCGTCACTGTTCATTATATTAATGGCATCCCAGTCTCCCATTCTGTTTTGTTTCTCGGCAGACCTGAAAATAATCGGGGACTCCCCTGTTCCTTTTGCAATAATAACGCCCTGAATCATAAGCCCGTTTTCTCCTATGCCGTCATTATTTGTGTCTTTTCTCCTGAACTCTACAACAGTGCCGGGCATTATTATCAATCTGCCTTCTTCCGGCACCCTGACAAGTCCGTTAACTTCAACCCTCCCCTGCCAGACTGTATTACCTAATATAACCTCATCGCCATATACCCTGTTTTTCCCCTTTTCCCCCGGCTTATATTCCTTTGCTGAGGATTTATAATTTTTTAAAGCAGAGGAATACATATCTTTCTTGATGTTTCCCTCAATAACATTGTTTCTACTGCTGATATTTGCCCCTCTTAATAAAAAAACACCGTAAACATTTTCATTCACCTGAGAATTCTCAATACGGACATTCACGCCGGGCCCCTGAGCTATAAGGCCATAGCGATTTTTTCTCAGGGTCGAACCAATAATATCAACCAAACCATTTATTACATAAACACCGGCATCCCCTCCCTGAACCACACACGAACTTAAAACAGCTGTCCCGCCGTCTATTATTACTCCCGCCCACCTCTCTGATTCGTTCCCGCCATAGGGCCTGAAGATAACCGGCAATTCTTTTTTCCCTTCAGCCCTGAGTATTCCCCTTACTGTTATTTCAGTCAGGGGCGACAAATATTCAGGGTCCGTCTTTGTGCTTTCTGAAGAAGCTATCCTGATAATCGTGCCAGGCATAATTGTAAGGGTAATGCCTTCGGGAACCACAATATCTTCCGATATTAAAACTTCATCCCTCCAGACAGTATCAGATGTAATCACGCCGGCAGTTGCCGTTAAAGGGACCCCGGCAAAAAAAAAGATAAGAAGAACCTTTAAAAATATCCTACTCAAGTTCTACTCTGGGTTTAACGGGAAAGCCGGATGAGGAAGGTTTTGCCATACCAATTGCCAAAGTATATGTTCTGGATTCTCCCGGCTGGAGGCTTTGATCTGCCCATGCAATATTTATGAGCCGGTTGTCAAGACTGCTGAGAGGCCTCGTCTCATCCACGCTCTTGAAATCGTTTGCAAAGTATACCTCAGAGGGCGTGATCGAAAGCCACTGGATAAAATTGGCAATGTTAGTAAAGCCTCTGCCCTCCTTTACTGCGTCGTTGCCACGATCCCAGTAGCCTGCATATCCTTTCGGCCAGGGCGTTAAATATCCTTCATGCTGGAAAATTCTGTCCCTGGTCCAACCTATATCGCCCCTGGAATAAGAAGATATCCCAAGCCATGGTTCGTCCCCGTACCCGTATGTATAACTCAGAGGTTTGTCCCCCCTGTTGGCAAAAGTTATGCTGAGGATCACATAATCCCAGCCTGATTTCATATAGAACACTCTCTTCATAAAGAGTTTTTTGTTTCTTATCGGGAATCTGTGCCTGCTCTCGATCAAGACCTCTGAATTTGCCATTTTAAGAACCTTGCTTCCAAGATATATCCAGTCCTTAGGTAAAAAAACCGAGTCTTTAAGAATGAAGCCCTCGTTGGCAGCACACCAGATATGATACCACCTTTTATCTTTCATGTACCCGATTCCGCTGGTACCCCCCTCTTTATCCCTGTGAAAATCCCCGTAGGGAAGCTCTCCTCCTATAAAAAGGCCATAGGTATTCCCATCCGACTCCCTGAACCTCGAAAAGGTCACGCTGAAAATAGTCCCGTCAGGCCTGATGTCCTTGACCTCTCCCTTCCCTGAATTTTCATCCCATGTAACATCAAGCATGGACTCACTTTTTGCAGCAGCTGTCATTTCCAAAAACTTGCTTATTACGCCGGACATATCAACCATAAACAGCAGATTATCAGCCATATCAAAATCCAAATCTCTTGTTACCTTTATTCTGCCGTCAGAACCCTTGACGAAATAAAACACTGCGTTGGAAGAAGTAAAATCGAACAGGTTGTGCAGTATGTAGATTCCTGCATAAGAAAGGATAATAAAAATTAAAAAAATTATGACGGAAAGCCTTAAGACCTTAAAAAGCTTTCTGTTGCTTCCATTTTTCATGCCCTCGACATCTCCCCCCATCCTTTTCAGCCCTTCGCTTAATCCCAAACTGACCACTTTCACTCAGTGATTATGTAATTTCACACATCCTGACAACAAAATTTATATAAGACTTATCAATTTAGTGCATAAAAACCCAAAAAACGCCGCCTTCTATATTATGGAGCAAAACTTGTGCCTGATAAAACATCCGTACCCGCATCTTAGCCACTTTATTATCATTTTGTTTCCTGTTTCAAATAGTAAGGAGGACATTTTTACCGTTCTGGTAAAGATGCCCTCCCAAAAATTACCTGCTCCAATGTTCAGCAGGGATGGACTACAACGCTCCCCACAACCTTTGGAGCCACATATCTAACCTTTTTCAACCTGCACCTCCTTCCTTGCACTCCACGGGGCACATGGAGATTAATATACATTATTTATTTAGTACATTCGGCAATCCGGAATCTATTCCTTTTTAGGCCCTCTTCCGGCAAATTTCATAACTTTTATATTAATCCCTTTCTCTGTTTGCCCGGTTTTAACATTAACGGCAACGGGTTCATTTTCTCCGTAGATGCCCATAATATTGCCTGCCACAGGAGGCCCGCCTCCATAACTATCCCTCACCCTTAAATAGTATTTGCCGCCTGCCTGGACTCTCATGATATATCTGCCGTCTTTTCCTGTTTTATCAGAGACAAAAAAAGGTTTACCGGCCATTGTCTGCGTCATAAATGCAAATACCAATGCCCCTTCTACAGGCTTCCCATCCACATCAAGTATAGCGCCTTCAATGACAGTGATGCCGTCTTTGGCAAGTGATGCCCTCTTAAAAGGCACCGCTCCCGAAATAATGCCTAAGTCTGTCGTCTCCCCTTTTTTGACAGTATGCATCTTTGGGTTGCCCTTTCCATCCTGACTTATAAAAAAAAGGTCGCCTTCTTGCGGAGGGCCAATAGGTTCTCCTGAAGTTTTCTTTATGGCTCCCAGATAATATTTCCCTTCGGGAAGTTCTGCTGTAAACCTTCCGTTATTATCTATATTAAATATTTCAGCAGGAACCCTCCAGTATTTAGTCGCAGAAGGAGGCGGCCCCGCTGCATCATCAAAAAAGTAGAGCATCCCGCCTGCCATCGGGCCCCCATCCTTAATCATTATCTGGCCTGAAAGAGTCCCTGTCTTTACTTCGCGAGTCTCTTCATGGGCATAAACAATACTGCTTATAAAAATACCAGCCAAAAGAAAAGAGGCTAAAACTATTATTTTTTTCACTTTTATACCTCCTTATTTTACTCCAGTATATCACATACTGCTGCCGCTTACACCTGCATTTATCACTGGTTCAGCAAGGAAAGGAGAATAAATAACCTCTCCGAGGTTGTTATCGGATTTCTTGTCATATATAAATTCTTCTATGGCTTCAGACTTTGCACTGCCCCACCAGTTTTTTGTAACATCCAGCGCTATAGACCTGCGCTCTCCAATCTTGTAATTGTAATCATTATTATTGTATATGTTATTATTTACAATTACAGGAAGTTCTATCCCTGAAACTGGTTGTTCCATATAGAAATTGACTGTTTTCCCATGAGGCTGCATAAACAGGATTCCAACATTATTTTTGCTTATCATATTGTCATTTATAACTGCTTTCCCTTCAAGCCGTACGAATCTTATCCCTATTTCATTATCCAAAAAATTGTTATGCTCTATAACAACATTTGACCTGTTATAGCGCAAGCCTTCATTATTTTTTTCAAAAAAGCAGTTGCTGACCTTTGCATTTGAATAATGTATCTGAAGCCCGGAAAATGCATACCTGAATTCACAATAATCAAGAATGCTATCCGAGCCGGTAGCCAGGAAAAGGAGATATGACCAATCCTTTGCATCTGGTTTTTCCTCAGCCGAAGTAAAAATAATCCTATCCTTCTTAGTGCCCCGGGCAATAATTCTCCCTTCTATTATAAGCTCTCCGTCTCCAATGCCGTTATTGTCCCTGTCCTGTTTTTTGAATTTTATTACAGCGCCGGGCTCAATGATAAGGGTCACTCCCCGCTTAACCCATACCGTACCGTAGATAAGGATATTTCCCTTCCATACAGTATCCTTGTCTAATATAGCATCTGTCCTATAAACAACATTATCAACCTTCCTTGTATCTTTTACTTTATACTTAACTTCCTCAACCATTGCCTCTCCTACGACAATATTGATATTCTCAATAATCTGTCCCTTTTTGAAAGAGGCCATGTGCCTCGGGTTGCCGCCGTACAAACCGTAGACCTCTCCGCTGTGAGGGCTTCCACCCAGTACATTCCGGGCCAAGATATGAAAGTTTCCGTCAGAATCAATAGGAATAAAATAATTGCCTTCCGTGTCAGTTTTGCTGGCATATTCAGTGCCATGGCTGACATGGAACATCATAAAAACAGTGTCATATTCGCCCCTGTACGCAAGCACATACACGTTCGGCACAGGCTTGCCTTCTATATCTACAACCTTGCCCTTAATGCCGAATTTGTATCTGTCTATCACATTTTCTGTAGTAAGATAGTCATTTGCTTTTATTGCAGGAGTATCTACAAAAGATTTTCTGTCGCCCTTGGGATAGCAGGAAACCTCGATCTGTACTGTTTTGTCCGACTTTACCTCAACAGGATTTTGAGGATAATAGCAGAAGAGATCACCGTTTTTAAGCGGCCTGATTGTATTGTCGCCCTGCATCTTTTTTGCGATAACTATATATTTATTGGGAGGAACAGAAAGGTTGAATGTTCCGTCTTCTTCTATATTTTCTGTCCTGAAGCCAAGCCCCTTGAATCTCTTATTCTCCAGCGTATAAAGGGCCATGTATGCGCCCTTCACGGGTTTTCCCTTATATGTTACAACCCCTTTCAGTGATGTAGCGCCGTCAGAATATTCAGATGGTTTTATCTCGTTTGTCATCAAGGAAACCCAGATATTTTCAGTTTCAACCTTTATAGGGTTATTTCCATGGTAGGCAAAAAATTCTTTCCCGTCTTTACTGCCTCTGGCTGTAAAATAATATTCACCCTGGGGCAGGTGAATCTTATATGCGCCCTGTCCATCTGCAGGGCCTGAAACTAAAAGAGGTGTATTACCCTGAATCTCCCCATAGCTCCTGTATACATAAACCCTTGCCTCCTGCATAGGGCCTGACTCTGTAAAGACCCTGCCTTCAATCTTTACATCATCAGCCAATGCCGATACAGGACAAAGACAAAGAAATAAAAAACAGACAAGGCCATTCCTGACTCTCATAGTTAATCTATTCATTTAAAATAACTTTACCCCATCTCCCAACTATTTTCAACTGCCTTCTTCCGGCTTTCTCTGTTTCACTGCCTAGCAGGGATGTACAACTACGCTGCCGACAATCCTTGGTGATACATACTTTTTTTTCTTCATGCACGCGCCTCCTTTCTTCCTGACTTCCAGCCCTGAACTTTTTACTGGCATGTGCTATCCCCCTGTGTATATGCAGGAGTTGTAGCCGATGCCTCATTGCTGTAAGGCGATTTATCTGAACTCCTGTAGGCCCTCACACGATAAATATATTGTTTCTGAGGTTCAATCCCTATGGTATCGGTATAGGTACTCACATTTGGCCCCACTGTTGCAATCTTTACAAACCTTCCATTCCATATCTGCACCTCTATCTCAAATCCGTCTTCATCATTAGATGTATCAGCCCAGTCAATCCGTATCTTCATTGAATTTAAGGCAGTAGCTGTAAGATTAATTGGATGAGCTGATATGCTCAGGTCACATGCTGTAAGGCTGTACCCTGTATCCCAGTTGCATGTTGCCGTCTTATATGCCCTCACCCTGTAACAATATGTAGTTGAAGGCAAAGCAGTAAGGTCAGAATATGTAGAAATATTAGAGGCTGTTGTGCCTATCTGTAAAAAATCAGCGCATCCATCCCCGGCGCATCTCTCTATCTTAAATCCTGTTTCATCCGTTGTGTTATCTGTCCATGAAAGGTCTACCTGTGTATCTGTAACAGCCGTTGCTGAAAGAGCGCCCGGAGCTGCCGGTGTTGGCGTGGTAGCAGGAACTGTATTGCTATAGCCGGAATCCCAGGGAACCGTGCTGTTCACGGCTTTAACCCTGTAGCTGTATGTAGTTGAATTGCAGACAGATGTATCTGAATATGCTATCACATTTGCGCCAACCGTGAATGTGTCTTTAACTGAAAAATCGCATCCTGCTCCTGTGCACCTCTCTATAGTAAACCCTGTCTCGGACGCGGTGTTATCAGTCCATGCAAGGTTTATCTGGGTCGTGTTGAGCGCAGTCGCT
>JACRGY010000170.1 GCA_016212165.1 Nitrospirota bacterium | reverse complement strand
TTTCTCTATGTCCACCCTGACGGTTGTAGTTGTGCTTTTAAGCGTAGTCTCCTGAGACTTCTGCTGCGGCTGGGGCGCAGCCTCTATATTTTTCGGGCTGACCAGTGTGTCAACTTCCACCCTTACCGCATCCTTAAGTTTTTCCACAGGCTCAAGGCTCCCGAACATGAGATTGAAGCCTATGGAATCCGGCGGAACATTTGAAGAGGTAGGCAGCGTAGATATCAGTTCGCCTTTTGATTTTATTGTCTTTGTAAGTTCTTCCAGCGCCTCATCAAAATCCGACAGCGAGAAAACCGCCTTTGCAAGATAAATCCCCTTGCCTTCCTGTATATTCGTCTTTAACCTGTGCTCTTCGTATTCTGACAGCACCATGAGCATAGACTCATCAATAAGACCCTTAAGCTCAGGCCCCTTTGTCTTTCCCGAAAGAGAATTTCTGAACACCTCTATATTCTTAAGATGTCCTGTTACATCCTGTTCTTTGTCTTTATCCTGGCTGAGTTCTTCAACAAGCGACCTCAGTATGTCAATATTATTAAACAGAAATCTTACAACCTCATCTGAAATATCAATCTTGCCGAGCCTTATGCCATCAAGCAGGGATTCAAGCGCGTGGCTGAGGTCTGAGATACCCTGATGCCCGAAGAGCCCTGAAAGCCCCTTGAGTGTGTGTATAGAGCGGAACAGCGCATTAACGCTGTCGGGATTCGGTCCTGTTTGGAAGGTATCCTGTATCTCAAGAATCAGTCTGCCCGACTCTTCCAGGAGGTATGATGCTTCAGCTATAAACTCTTCTTTGGCTGAGCTCATAAGTTCAGTACGTTCCTTACGATGTCCTGCAGTTCCGGAGCCTTGAATGGTTTAGTTACGTATGCGGTCGCTCCAAGCGCCATTCCCCTCTTTTTATCCTCCTCGCTCCTTTCAGTGGTAACTATAATAAGCGGGATATTGCTGTATCTCTGGTTGCTCCTCACAAAATTTATCAGTTCAAGCCCGTTTATGTCAGGCATATTAATATCTGTGACAACCAGATCAAAGTCCTGAGCAGGAAGGAGTTTTAAGGCGTCAAAACCTGTAGGCGCTTCAACGATGTTAAAGTCTCCGAGTTCCTCTATAACTGCCCTTATCAGAGAGCGGGTAGTGGTCGAGTCTTCAACTATTAGAATTGATTTCACATAACCTCCGAAAGAAATTCAAAGTTTAAAATTAAAAATGTAAAATTAAGGGAAGTCTTTGAATTTTGAATTGCAATTTTGCATTTTGATTTTTGCATTCTAATTTATTTTAAATGGGTTAGCAGCATTTTACCAAATAACGATAAAAAAATCATCACATCTCTGCTTTATTCTCTATACTGTTTTGCATCTCCTGGAGCCTCCGCTGAAGAAGTGATTTTTCAAACGCAAGCCCCGCCTGGCTTATAAATATCTCAAGCCCTTCTGTCTCGGCAATAGGCTCGCCTGCCGGCATATTATCGCAATAAAGCATCGCGGCAACTCTTCCCTCTGCAATTATAGGGAATATTCCAACTTCAGACGGCCAGCCTCCTCCAAGCTCCTTTATCATCATTTCCGTTATTTTGTCCTTTTCCATCGGCCCCTTGTATGAATGCGCCTCATCAATAATCTTTGTGAAAAACGGACTGTCTCTCAGCGGAAGCGCAGTTTCCCTTATTCTCTCGTCAGCTCTTTCTATCTCAAGCCCGAACTGTCCCAGTCCTGCCATCTCCTTTTCTCCAACCATAAACAGCACGCCTCTCTGGAAAATATCGCTCGCAAACCTGAGTATGAGAAGCGTTATCTCGGAAGCTGAATTCGGGAATCTTAATTCCTGAGTAAGCGACTTGAGGGCTGAGATGTCTTTCCTCTCTGCAACTCCATGCCCGCCCCAGTCTGATTCCCATCCGCCTTCCTCCGCTGTTTCTCCTGTCAGTTCCTCATTAGAAACAAATTCCTGCTGTGCAGATTCATCATGTACCCTCGCGCCCTCCATGAGAAGATACTCAGGGCTGATTCCCTTTGAGACTTCCCACCCAAGATCCTCTATCTGTATACTGTCTTTGAGCTCAAGGTCCTCAAGCTCAAACTGGAAATCCCCTTCATGCCAGAGCAGAAGATGATAAACAGCTTTCTCTATTCTCTTCTTAGAAGCCTTTTCTAATGTATCTTTATTTACGGCTCCGAGGTCAAAAAGTATCTCTGCCGCAGACTTTTCAGGCAGCTTTTTTTTTACTTCCAAAGCCATCAGGAGTGATGATTCTTTTATTGCCCTGCTTTTAAGGAGGTCGTGCCCCAGAGTTCCTTCAAGCTGGGTAGTCTCAGCCCTGACAACAAGGCCGTTCCTGAACACAATCATAGCGTTTCCTCCTGCCCCGTTGATTACAAGCGTCCCTGTTTTTTTCCCGATGCTCAATATCTGGAAAATATCAGAGAGGGCCAGGTCTTCAAGCCTTCCGACAAGACTCATTTAATCTCCACTCCTTTAGGAATCACAACTACCCCTTCAGCGCTGACGTGAAATCTCTTTCTGTCGCTTTCAATATCATAACCGATAACAGTCCCTTCGGGCACACTGACGTCCTTGTCTATTATCGCCTTCTTTATTTTGCAATGCCTTCCTATTTCAACATTCTCCATGAGCACCGACTCTCTCACATCCGCCCAGCTGTTAACCCTCACATTAGGGGAAAGCACAGAGTTCTGCACGCGGCCTCCGCTTATGATACAGCCGTCGCACACAATGGAATCCAACGCTATGCCGAGTCTTCCGCCTTTACGCTCCTGCGCAAAAACAAATTTTGCGGGCGGGTGCTGAGGCTGATAGGTCCTTACCGGCCATTCCTTATCATACAGGTCGAACATAGGGTCCACAGAGGCAATTTCCATGTTTGCCTCCCAATAGTCGCCAAGCGCGCCTACATCCCTCCAGTATTTTGCCTCTTTTTTATTCTCATCCTTGAAATTATAGGCAAAAAGTTTTTTAGTCTCAATCATATCGGGTATAATATTTTTCCCGAAATCATGAGCTGTTGAACGAAACGCATCACTCATAAGTTCGCTTAATACATCCTGAGTATTAAACAGATAGACTCCCATTGAAACCAGGGCCTGATTTGGAGAGCCGGGCATTGACTTTGGCTTTTTAGGTTTCTCTTTAAATCCTATTACCCTTGATTCTTCGTCAACCTCAACAACACCGAATGACGAGGCCTTTTCCCTGTCCATCTCTATTGCCGCAATCGTCCCGACCGCGCCCTTGCTGACATGGAAACTGAACATTTCGGAATAGTCCATCTTATACACATGGTCTCCTGAGAGAATAAGCAGATAGGCAGGAGACTCCTTTTCTATAAAATATATATTCTGATACAC
>JACRGY010000016.1 GCA_016212165.1 Nitrospirota bacterium | reverse complement strand
GATTGAGAGTGAGCGGTGAAAGCAGAATTGGGATAAGGCAGGCGACGGCAGATGAAAGAGATTGAAGTTATTCCGTTGGCTGAAAGAAAAGCCGAGAGAAGAGGCATTAAGAGAGAATGGATAGAAAAGGCGATTTTAGAACCCGAACAGATTGTTGAAGGATATGGCGGGCGAAAGGTTGCTCAAAGAAAAGTTTTACTGATGATAAGCAATATTTGCTGAGGGCGGTCTATGAGGAAACCATGGAAAAGTTTATAGTGGTAACCGCATATTTAACGTCACAGATAAGCCGTTATTGGAAGGAGGAAAAATAAATGAAAATCGAATATGACCCTTCTCATGATATTATGAACATTGAGTTTCTGGCTGATGAGAAAATTACAGATTCTGTCGAGCTTGACGGCGTAATTATCGACTATTCGAGTGATAGAAAGATAATTGCCATAGAGATTCTCGATGCGAGCAAGCGGACGACAAAGAACCCGCTCGATCTTATTGATCTTTCAATCGTCAAGGAAAAAGCAGCAGCTTAAAGCGCGTCGGGAATCCTTCCGGAAAGATTCCCTCCGGGGATTGACCCGCTCAAAAACTTTCTGATATAGTTCTGTAACTGGATAATAACTGGTTATGTGTAAAATGATATGAAAAATAAAATCTGGATTATCGTTTTCTTTCTCTCCTTCGCCAACAGTATTTATATGAGATTCTGGCCACTCGTTGTCTTTGGGCTGGCAGTCATTGGTCTGGAAATTTACATCCGTTTATTTCCAACGGCAAAATGGTTAAAGCATCTAAGCTTTAACTTTGGTACTGCTCCAAGGATTGGTGAAAAGGAATCACAATACTTATTCCGTCTTTCATTAGTTATGTTCAGTGCTTTTCTTGTCTTTATCTCCTTTATGCTAACAATTTCATACATATCCTCAGAGGTTTATCGTCGCTTACAGACAAGTGGCCTCATTATGGGCATTTCATTTGCGTTAACACTATTAGCTGGGACGGGATTGCTTGGCGGCATTATTTGTCTGACAAAGGGTTTCTGGTTGCGCTTGCGCGGTAACGACCGATACTACTCGGAAGAGAATGAAGAAGCCACTTAACAAATAACTCTTACCGACCCGGAATAAAGCTGGTTTGATTTTAGCACAGCTCTGTGACCGGGCGGCATAGTGTAGTCGTTCATCCTTTTCCAGCCTCCCTGCCGGCTTTTATTAAACCGGCCTCAGCCTGTTTTACTCCCCTAATCCGGATATTGTCATACTTAAGGAAATAGGGCAATCGCTCCTTTTTCTGTTCTTTTTGCACAGATTGTTATTATTTGGATACTGCCTTTGTTATTTGCAGTATATAATCGTCAAAGGTAACTGCGGTGAGGCCTGCACGAAGGGAAATGGTCTGCGAGGACAACGAAACGATAAATCCACTTTGTATATCAATGGAGGGAAATATCTCCCTGAACCGCACAATATTTGAGCCCATGCCCATTGAAGGCGTTTTGTTCAGCTTGATCTCTACAGGCATCAAAGACCGTGCTGTCCCCTCTATAAGAAGGTCTATTTCGAGGTTATTACTCGTTCTCAGGTAATAGATCGCAGGCATTCGTCCAAGGTTGAAGAACACCTTTAATGTCTCCTGTATGCAGAAATTTTCAAACAGCGGTCCTGCCATAGGCCCCTGCAACAAATGGGTCTTGTCCCTTACGCCCGTAAGATAGCAAACCAGGCCTATATCCGTAAAATATACCTTGGGTGACTTCGTAATCCGTTTGCCAAGGTTGTTGTAATATGGGGGCAGTAGATAGACTATTCTGCTCGCCTCTAAAATCGAAATCCAGTTTTTTATGGTAGGCACACTCACGCCAATGTCCTTTGCAAATTCGGAGAGATTCAATATCTGTGCGCATCGCCCTGCGAGGAGCCGCATAAACCGCTGAAAATCTCTCAGATTGCCGATATTGTAAATGCTTCGTATGTCCCGTTCCAGATATGTCTGGATGTAAGAGCCATACCATGCATTAACATCTATGGATGCATCCACCACAAGCTCCGGATACGAGCCGGTCAGGGCTGCATGGACAAAATAATCAAGAGTGGTTTTTATGTTGACGCCTTTTTTCTTCTCGTTGACCGAAAACGGCAGCAGGTCAAGCAATGCTATTCTGCCGGCAAGCGAGTCTCCCAAATTCTTGATCATGGCAAACTGCTGTGAACCGGTAAAAACATACATGCCCTTTCTGTCCCTGCTTTTGTCTATGTTCATCTTGATATAAGAAAGGATTTGCGGTGCGAGCTGTATCTCATCTATGATTGCCTTTTCGCCGATCGAATCGAGGAAAAACCGGGGGTCAGACAAAGCCTGCTCCCTTGTCAGGGGGTCATCAAGCGTAATGTATTTATACCCCTTAAGTGTATTGAACAACAGCGTGGATTTGCCCGACTGCCGGGGTCCGGTTATCGCAACGCTTGGAAAAGACTTCACCAGTTGTATTACTTTCTTCTCTATCTGACGATGCAGGTACCTCATAAGCAGGAGCATAACAGAAAAACACATATAATGCAAATTTAAAGTAGCACTTTAAATATTCCTGATTCAATATCCCCTCCGGGGATTGACCCGCTCAAAAACTTTCTGATATAGTTCTGCTAACTAGATAATAACTGGTTAATCGACAAATAGGAGAACAAATATGAACGACATAAACTGGCTTCCAATTGTCGCTGCCCTTATTGGTGGCGGTGCTGCTGGCGCAATTATCACGGCAATTATTTCGACTTATCGTTCACGCAGGCAACCAATTGGTCGCCGCATTGATATAGTTCCGGTCTTCCGTCAATCGAATGATTCAAAGTCATTGCGAGCCAAAATTGCTATTGCTCACGAAAATAAAATAAACACATTTGAAAATTTATTCCTTGCAGAAGTTCAAATTGTAAATCGCGGTAACTCTGATTTGCAGGAGTTCATATTCGGGGTCACCCTTGGCAAGGAGGATAGATGTATTTTTGTAGAGACGATTGCCCCAGATCGTCATCATAATAATATTCAAACAACATTGGTGACTCCGGATAGCCCTCGGTCAGAAATTGATTTTAGGTTATCCCCATTCAATAGAGGCGACTCTTACGCGTTAAAAATGTACGTTGTAATTCCGGCGGATCAAATGGAACCCCAAGAAATTAAACTCGGGTCTCCGAGCCCAGTCAAATTTATTGATATGCCAACCATCGTGGAACTATTATCAAATGCAGCATTAAAAGTTGGTCCCATTCGTATAGGAGTGGGCTGGCCATGATAAGAATATAAAAAGGGGTTAACAAAAAGCTCAAGAGGGACGCGGGATTAGCCGTTTTCCTTTAGTTTAATGGGACGATTCTATTCAATTCCTTTTTCATCCCCTTTCAGCCTCCCCGCCAAGTTTCAAGAATTCTACTTCCCAATCAGCACAACCGTGCTTCGCGCATTGGCAAAATAGAAATCTGAAGGTTCTATCAATATCTCCTTGCCTGCTTCAAGAAAATCATCCCCGCTCTTGAGGCTCGTATCAATCACCCTGTACCACTTCATCCCGTCATTAAGGCCGGGTATCCTGATTGACTGCGAATTGAAATCAGCATTCAGGATAATGAACAACTGATAATCGCCCATATCTGATTTTTCTTCGCCGCCGTCCAGCTGATAGCAGATTGTGCGAAGCTCAGGGTCATCCCATGACGGCTTATCGAGATTTTTCCCGAACCATGAGATATCAGGAATATTGTCTGCATCAAGGTCTTTTCCGAGAAAAAATTTCCTTCTCTGAAGTATTGTATATCTCTTCGTGAAGGCAATGACCTTCTTAAAAAAAGCAAGGGTATCCGCATTTTTATTTAAATAATCCCAGTTAAACCAGCTTATCTCATTGTCCTGACAGTATGCGTTGTTATTTCCCCTTTGTGTCCTCATGAACTCATCGCCTCCCAAAAGCATGGGCGTGCCTGATGAAAAAAGAAGACTGCATGCATGGTTTTTTATGAGCTGTTTTCTGAGGCTGATGATATTGGCGTCAGATGTTTCTCCTTCAGCCCCGCAGTTCCATGAATTGTTGTCATTTGTGCCGTCGCAGTTGTTTTCGAGATTTGCCTCATTGTGCTTGTAATTGTATGCCACAAGGTCATACAGCGTAAAGCCGTCATGGCAGGTTATAAAATTTACGCTGTTATATGCAGACCTGCCGTCGTCTCCGTAGAGGTCGGCAGAGCCTGTTAACCTTGAACCCAGGTCCCTCATCTGGCAAGAATCACCCTTCCCGAATTTTCTCATCGTGTCCCTGAACCTGCCGTTCCACTCGCACCAGTCAACAGGAAAATTTCCGACCTGATAGGTTCCGAGGTCCCAGGGCTCGGCTATTAATTTGATTCTGTTTAAGACAGGGTCCTGTGAGATTGCATCAAAAAAAGACGCTGATGTCCGGAACATCCCGTCTTCACGGCCAAGCACTGATGCAAGGTCAAACCTGAAACCGTCAACATGCATCTGTTCAACCCAGTACCTCAGAGAATCCATGACAAACCTTATTGCATGGGTATTCGAGAGATTAAAACTATTCCCGCAGCCTGTGTAGTTCATGTAATAGCGGAAAGGTTCGTGAGGAGTTCCGGTCAGGCAATAGTAAGTCGGGTTATCTATGCCCTTAAAACTGATTGTCGGGCCAAGCTCATTGCCCTCGCCTGTATGGTTATAAACTACATCCATTATCACCTCGATGCCTGCCTTGTGGAGCGCGCGCACGAGAGCCTTGAATTCATTTACCTGACAGCCAGGAAAACTATTTGTGCCGAAAGATGATTCAGGGGCAAAAAAACCGATTGTATTATAACCCCAGTAATTGGTTAATCTCCTCTCAAGAAGAAAGTCATCAATGTAAAACTCCTGAAGCGGAAGAAATTCAACTGCATTTATGCCAAGGCCTTTAAGATACGGGATTTTTTCAATGAATCCCGAATACGTGCCCGCGTTTTTAACACCCGATGACTTGTGAGCAGTAAACCCCTTCAGATGCACTTCATAAATAATCAATTTTTCCAGAGGGATGTCAGGTGGGGCATCACCCTGCCAGTCAAAATTGTCATCTGCTACTATTGACTTCGGCACAATATGGGTGTTGTCCCTGTTGTCAACCGAAAGGTCTTTAACATATGCATTCGGGTCGTATGCAAGAAGCAGGTTATCGCTATTCCTGATTTTCCCTGTCACTGCTTTTGCATAAGGATCTATCAGGAGCTTGTTTTCATTGAATCTCATGCCGTAGGCAGGATTGTAGTCACCTTTAATCTTGTATCCATAAAGCTGCCCTGCCTTTAATCCATGAATAAATGCATACCATACATACTTTGTGCGGTTTCCAAGTTTTATTATATCTGTAGGTTCTCCATCAGTCCTGTCAAAGAGAAGAAGAAAAACCTCGCTTGCGTGCTGAGAGTAGATTGCGAAATTTACGCCGGTGTCGTATAAGTTTGCGCCAAGGGGAAAATATTTACCGGAAGAGATTTTCTTGCTTGTCTTATGTCTGAGTTCGTACGGCATCTTTGAAAGCTGCCTAAAAATTTATCCCGAAATCAGGCAGAAGCCCTGTAAGCTCCCTTAACCTGTTTGTAAGAAGCATTATCCCGAAGACAATCAGAAGCAATCCGGAGATAATCATTATTGCCCGCATATATCTCTGGAGCTTTTTAGAATAGCTCAGGAAGCTGTTCATGGCAAGTGCAGATATAAAAAACGGAACCGCGAGCCCGAGCGAATATACCGCAAGCAGTTTTATCCCATAAACAGCAGACCCCTTTGAACTCGCATAAAGAAGGATTGACCCCAGAATCGGGCCTATGCAGGGAGTCCATCCGGCAGCAAATGTCATCCCGATAATAAATGCCCCGGCATATCCTGCGGGCCTCCCGCTGAGGTGTATCTTTTTATCCTTCATAAGAAAATTGAGGTTCAGGAACCCTGCTATAAAGAGGCCGAATATTATGACGAGTATGCCGCCGATTATCCGTATCCACTCCTGGTACCTGAAAAGCATCTGCCCGACAGCAGAAGACGACGCACCCAGGGAAATAAATACAGCAGAAAATCCGAATATGAATGCCAGAGAGTTTGTGATGGTAAGATTTCTTACCCTTCTCCTGTCAGCGCCGGCTGTGAGGTCTTCGAATGATATGCCTGTTATGAACGACACATAGGAAGGAACCAGCGGAAAAACACAGGGCGAAAGAAAAGACAGGATTCCCGCCAAGAACGCTAATGAAAATGAGATGTCTTTCATATAGTATAGTCCTTGCAAAGCTGTTGCCGGACACTTTGAGCGACATCAGAGAATTTTTGGTAACAAATCCCGGCGAAGTGCAAGATAAGCAATTTCAACTGTTTGAGCCCGAAGGGCGAGTTTTGAAATTGCCTGTAACGAGCCATAGATTTGTCAAAAAATCTCTGCAAGAAGCGAAAAGGCCGTTCGGCAACAGATTCCTTCATCTCCCACATTCCGTTGTATCCCCTTTAATCTTTTCAATAGCGTGAGGTATTACATCCATTATAACATCAAGGTTCTCTTTTACAGCCTTCGGGCTTCCCGGAAGATTTATTATCAGCGTCCTTCCCCTCACACCTGCCACTGCCCTTGAAAGCATCGCCCTCTTTGTCTTCTTCAGTCCCTCAAACCTCATCGCCTCGGCAATACCCGGAACCTCCCTGTCAATAACCTCAAGGGTTGCCTCTGGCGTAACATCCCTCGGTGAAAGCCCTGTGCCGCCTGTTGTGAGTATGAGATCAACTTTATCGGAATATTCAATGAGCTTGCTTTTTATCAATGCTTTTTCATCCGGAAGAATTTCATAATGCTTAACTACTCCATCTATGGATTTAAGCATCTCCTCAATAGAAGCGCCGCTTATGTCTTCCCTTTCGCCTCTGGAGCCTTTATCGCTTAATGTCAATACCGCAACAGTTATCATGATAGCTGATAGCTGATAGCTGATAGCTGACAGGGAAGAGACCTCAAACTATGCGTTATTAACAACTATTTCATCTCCTTCCTTAATCTTACCACCTTTAAGCACCTTAACAAAGATTCCTTCTTTAGGCATAACACAATCTCCTGCCTGATAATATATGGCACACCGCGTATGGCACTCCTTGCCTATCTGGCTTACTTCCAACTCTGTTTCGCCTATAGTCATCCGCGTGCCGAGTGGAAGTTCGGGAAGATTTATGCCTTCGGTAGTTATATTCTCTGCAAAATCACCGGCCTTTACATTCAAACCCAGCGCCTGCATCTTTTTGATACTTTCGATTGCAAGAAGGCTGACTTGCCTGTGCCATTCGGATGAGGCATGCGCATCTCCTTCAATTCCGTAATTTATTCCAAGTGATATTTCAGGAACAGGTTTCTTGCGGACACCTTTTTTGGAACTTACATTGACTGAGATAACCTTGCCTTTCATCTTTTTAATCTAAGATATTCGAAAAGCCCGGTAAGCCCCCCGGAGGCAAATGACAGAAACCATGCAAAAGACATTGCAGTTGCCATTTCAGGTTTTATACCGACTAATCCAAATAAGAGAACAAATGCGCCTTCTCTTACGCCAAGCCCTGAAATGGAAATAGGCACGGTCGAGATTGTTGTGATGACAGGGAAAAAGATAAAAAAGTACATAAGTGATATGTGCTGCCCGAGCCCCAGTGTAATTACATACATTGATATTATGTTCAGTATCTGCACGATAAGCGAGAGAAAAAATGTTTTTGCAAGCAGGGACCTCTGATTCCTGTAGTTATCGAAATGCTCATAGAACTGGGACAGGACTCTTATTTTTTTCCCAAAACGCAGGCCGAACACTACAAGACTTCCAATTAAAAAAGCCAGTATTATCGCAGGCAACAGCCATTCAACTATCGAGCCTTTAAGATAGTTAAACCCTATTATGTATGCAGCCAGCCCCATTATCATAAGCGAAACAAAGCCTATGTACCTGTCCATAAAAACTGACGAAAGGCTGATACTGCCGCTGTTTATCTCTTTATAAAGATAATATGTTTTTATTGCATCACCGCCGATAACACCGGGAAGAAATGTATTAAAAAAAGCGCCTATCATATAAAAAGAAAAAAGCCTTTTCTCATGGAATTCATTGGGCAGCAATAGCCTCCAGCGCATAGTTGACACATATATGGAAAGGATATAGATAATTATTGAAAGGATAAAAGCTAAAGGGCTTATGGTCCGTATTATTGCAAGGACCTTCTCTGCCCCAACCTTTGACAGGACGTAATAAAGCAGGCCGGAGCTTATTGCCAGCTTTATTATGAGAAGGGCTATCTTATTTAATTTCCGGGCCAATTACTTTCTTGATCACGTAAATCGGTTTCCTCTGACTTTCGTGATATACCCTTACAAGCATCTCACCGAGAAGTCCCATGCCGATGAGTTGAATTCCGACGATGATTAACAAAACACCGAGAAGAAGAAGCGGCCTTCCTCCTATCGGCTTTCCAATAAATATTTTTTCTATACTAAGGTAAAGAGAAATAAGAAATCCCATTGCGCCGCTGAACAATCCGATAGGGCCGAAAAACTGCAAAGGCTTTGTCGAAAAACTCTGCAGAAATTTCACGGTTATGAGGTCAAGGATAACCTTTACTGTCCGCGATAATCCATATTTTGACTTCCCTCTCAGGCGTGGATAATGAGTTGTCTCTACCTCAGCTACCCGGACTCCGTACCAGCTTGCAACAGCAGGTATAAACCTGTGCATCTCACCATACAGTTTAAGATTCTTGATTACATCTCTTCTGTATGCCTTCAGAGAACAGCCATAGTCATGGAGTTTGACGCCGGTTACCTTGCTTATCACCCAGTTAGCGAGTATTGACGGCACCCGCCTTGTAAAGAACGGGTCTTTTCTTTTCTTTCTCCATCCGCTCACAAGGTCATAATCTTTTATAAGCTCCAGCATCCTGGGTATATCCTTTGGGTCGTTCTGCAGGTCCCCGTCCATTGTTACAACTATGTCGCCCCTTGCAAAGTCAAAGCCTGCTGCAAATGCCGCAGTCTGGCCGAAATTCCTTCTAAGGCTCAGAACAACAACCCTTTTGTCTTTTAACTGTATCGCCTCAAGCTTTGACAGTGTCGTGTCAGTGCTTCCGTCGTCAACATAAAGTATTTCATACTCAAGCCCCATTTGCTCAAGGGCTTCCCTGAGCCTCTCGTGAAGGATATCTACGTTTTCCTCTTCATTATATAAAGGCACTACAATAGAAACTGTCATCAATAGCTGCTCATTCCTTTCTGCTGCATTCCCTTAAAATCATAGCATGTAAATATTGAATAGCTCCTGAGGTTTCTGCCGCTGGTAGAGACATCAAACCTTTCCTTATCACACCTGTTAAATGCTGCTGCTAATTCCCCAGGAATTTGCACGTCGTTTATTGTAACAAAAATTGCATTAAAATGGATAAGGTTGTTAAACCCCGGCCACAGGTCATACTGGTTCATTCTCCTGTCCATGTTTGCACAATAGGTAATGGGCTGGCCTTTCACATAAAACGCCAGTTCGCTTGAGACTTGGTATCTGTCAGAAAAAATAAATAATGGCCCTTCTGCTGAAAGCTCATCAGACAGCCTGCTTACCTCTGTCCCAAGTTCTTCCCAGCCTCTTATCCTTGAGCTGGGGTCTAAACCGGAAGGTAATTTTAAAATAGGCAGGCAATATGCGGCAGCTGTAATAAAAAATGCGAGGGTAATACCCGCAATTACAGCTATCCGAACACCTTTCCTTACTGTCTCCCATTTGGCTATAAACAAAGCTGAGAAGGCAATGAATCCGGCCGCATAACCCGGCATCGCCCAGTTCGCCTGGACTTTAGCCTGAATACTCTTAAGGAGAAAAAAAAGAAAAAAGGGGATGGAAAACCAGAACAAAAAATGCCCGGCGGGTTCCTTCCTCAATTTAAACAGCGCATATACCATCAATATAAGAATAACCGGCGTAATGACTCCAAGCTGCGACCCGACAAATTCAGCCAAACTCATGATTGATATGTTAAACCCTTCTGATATATGCGCCTGACCTGCCGTATGCCTTACAGTTACCCAATCATTACTGAAATTCCAGATAATAACAGGACTAAAGACAATAAGGCTTGCGAGAAGGCTTATATAAGGCCACTTTGTACGGAGAATGTTTTTATGCTGTTTTGAGGTGAACAGGAAAAGAAATGCACAAACATAAAAGAATGCCATTGTATATTTAGTAAGAAGGCCGAGGCCAATAGAGACACCGAGGAGAAGCCACAGCCAGAACACAGAATTCAGTCTCCTCAGGCGACCCGCCGAGGCGGGAATCCAGAATCCTGATTTTTCCTGCGCTCTGCGCTCTGCGCTCTGCGCTCTGTTTATTGCCTCCCAGAACAACAAAAGCGACAGTATCCAGAAAAAAATAAATGGAGAATCTATTGTGAATAATATTCCATACGCTGAATACAAAGGGATAATCTGCATTAATATTGCAGCTGCCGCTCCGGTTCGTTCATCAATCGGAGATCCGCTGAGGCGGAATAGTCTTTTACCCAGCAGATAAAGGGCAATGCTGCCAAGCGCAGAAAATATAACAGCCATTATTCGTATCCCAAAAACATTGTCTCCGAATATCGCAGCGCCAACTGCTATGAGATATGCGATCATGGGGCCTTTCGAGTAATAGCTTAAATCAAGCCTCCTGGACCACTCCCAGTAATGGGCCTCATCAGGACTTAAATCCACAACACCGGAAGTAATGTAATATAAACGGAACAGAATAAAAAACAGCATAGACATCAAAAAAACTGTATTGTACGGCTGAAGCTTATATCGCAGATATGCCCATTTATAAAGATTAATTACAAGGATAGAGATAATAATGCCGGTAAAGGCGCCGACAACCACATCAGCCGGATAATGAACTCCGACATATACCCTTGAAAATCCAACAACAACCGCTATTGATAAAAGCAGCCAGCGCAGCCATCTTTTCCTATCTGCCGGCTCTCCGGTAGCCCGATAAGATAATGAAAATATAGCAGCAAAAGCATTTGCAGCATGGTTTGACGGCATGGAAAAAGAATCAGTGCATCCAACAAGAAGGTTTACCGCTTCCAACACATTGCACGGCCTGAGCCTTTCTATGATGTGTTTTAATATATTGGATGTCCAGTCTGAGAGTGCAACGGATATGACAGTAAGAGCTATCGGGACAAGAGCTCTTTTTTTATCCCTTATTAAAAGCCATGCCGTTAAAATCAGAGTAAGGAAATAATACTTATCTGTTATAACGGGCATCGTTACATCAAGGATACTGTTCTGCAGGCCTCTGTTTATATAAGAAAACAGGAAAGTGTCAATCTCATGAAGGCTCATCAAGTATTTCTCTCACCCTCTCTCGCAGGACATCTATCTTGAATGGTTTCTGCAGAAAATATCTTGAATCCTGGGCCGGCACCGAACCGCTTATGGTCATGAATTTTACGGAAGGGATATGCCTCCTTGCTTCTTCTGCCAGTTCATTTGTCCTGATGCCCTCCATATGCAGGTCCATTATTATCATATCAAACTTTCTGGAAGCTACTGCATCCAGAAAGTTTTTCATGTCAGATGCAGCTACAACTTCATAGCCTACCTTAAGCAATGCCCTTTCTATTGATAAAAGTACCAGCGGCTCATCGTCAATGACAAGTATTTTCTCATGCATAGTACTATATTATAAAGCAACATTTTTCTTTATTCCACTGATAAAGCCTCTTACCTTTTCCTTTATCTCATCCCGTGCCTTTCTGAAAGCATTCATAATTTCGTCTTCCGTGCCGATAGTTCCGACAGGGTCTTCAACAGGCCAGTGGAGACGTTTTATCCCGGGCGGAGTTCTCGGACAGGATTCTTCCGCATTACTGCACAATGTTATAACAACATCCATCTTCCTCAGTAACTCTTCATCTATTTCCTTTGATGCCTGGTAAGATATATCAATGCCTGTCTCCTTCATAACAGCAATTGCCCTCGGATGAACTCTTGTGGCAAGCAGTCCTGCGCTGTAAGTTTCTATCTTGCCTTTGCCAAGCTCCCTTGCAAACCCTTCCGCCATCTGGGAGCGGCAGGAATTGCCGGTGCATAGAAACATTACTTTCAGTTTTTTATCTGTCATTATTGAGCCCTCCATGAAATCTGTTAAGGCATTTCAGTTGATTTGACCCGGCAGTACCCGACTGTGAAATATCTTTTCTGAAAATATAGCGCCACATTGACCAAGCCGATCAAAACCGGCACCTCGACAAGCGGGCCGATGACCGCTGCAAAGGCAGCGCCTGAGTTAATCCCGAAGACCGCAACCGCTACTGCGATAGCAAGTTCAAAATTGTTGCTCGCCGCAGTAAAAGAAAGCGTAGCAGTTTTGGAATAGTCTGCACCTATCTTCCTGCCTAAATAAAATGAACCGAGGAACATCACGACGAAATATATGAGAAGCGGAATTGCAATGCGTACTACATCCAGCGGGAGCCTGACAATATAATTGCCTTTGAGCGAAAACATAACAAGAATTGTGAAGAGCAGGAAGATAAGCGTAATCGGGCTAATCTTCGGGATAAAGCTCTTCTCATACCACTGCCGGCTCTTGATTTTGAGCAGGGTGAAACGGGTAAGCATGCCTGCCAGAAACGGTATACCTAAATATATAAAGACGCTTTCAGCTATTTGTCCCATGGTTATATTTACTACCACACCCTTCAGCCCAAGCCATGACGGCAGCACGGTAATGAAGATGTAGGCATAGACCGAGAAAAAGAGCACCTGGAATATCGAGTTAAAGGCGACGAGCCCTGCTGCATACTCGGTATCACCACAGGCGAGATCATTCCATACTATGACCATCGCGATGCATCTGGCAAGCCCGATCATAATAAGGCCAATCATATATTCCGGGTATCCTGACAGGAAGGCGACAGCCAGCAAGAACATCAGTATCGGGCCGATGACCCAGTTCTGGATGAGAGACAGTCCGAGCACTTTCTTGTTTCTGAAAACCTCTCCGAGCTCTTCATATTTCACTTTTGCCAGGGGCGGGTACATCATGAGAATAAGTCCTATAGCTATCGGGATATTCGTTGTCCCGGCCTGAAATTGGTTGATGAACCCCTCAGTTCCGGGGATAAAATATCCGAGCCCGACACCGAAAGCCATGGCAATAAAAATCCATAATGTTAAAAACCGGTCAACAAAAGACAGTTTCTGAGTGCTGCCCTGGTCCATAATTCCTCACCTTTTTAATAGGAACAAAAATCTCCCGAAACTAACTATTTCGCTGACTTAAGCTTCTGTATCTCCTGCCTGATTTGCGCTGCATCAGGCGCATCCGGAGCAAGCTCAAGATATTTTTCAAACTCTTTTGCCGCCTGTTTATTGTCATGAAGGTCATACGCGAGCACTACAGCCAGGTTTTTGCGCCCGTTCAGGTGTTTCGGATTAATTTCCAAAGCCTTTTTGTATTCTTTGACCGCCATATCAGGCCTTCCCGCATTCCTGTAACATGTGCCCATATCCACCCTCACATCAACATTTTTAGGGTCAATGCCAAGCGCTTTCTGGTAGGCATCAATAGCCTCGTTAAAGCGGGATGTGTCCATCATTGTATTGCCGAGTTTAATCCATGCATCAACATTGCGCGGATCCTTTTTCACAGCCTCATTAAGAATCCTGATATCATCCTGCGTCTGAAGCGGCCCTGCCTGAACAGGCCCGGTTGGAAACTGATACTGGGGCTTTGGCTCTTCCTTCTGCTGGCAGCCGGCAGCTGCCAGAATTAACAGCAGAACAGATATTATCTTTTTCATTTTTCCCTCCGATTTTAAATTTGTTTATTTTAACAGAACAGGGAAATCATTTAAAGCCGGAGCCCCTTAAAAGAATATTGCTTGATAATAATCGGCTATTTAATGATAAAATACTTTAAATGGACAGCAAAAAAATAAGGCAGAAGTTTTTTATGGCCAGGGAACTACGGCTCTCTATTTCACTCATAGTCATCTGGTCACTCCTTGCAGGGATTCTGTTTACATACATAACGAAGGAGATTGGCGCAAAAACAGAGCATGGACTCCTTTCTTTTATAGCTGTATTTATTGGATATTTAATCATTGTAATCGTATTAGCCCTGTTTTTTACCCACCGCTTTATTGGCCCATTTGAAAGGTTAAAGATGGAGATAAGGCTTGTATTGGCAGGCGACTATCAAAGGCGTTTCCGTGTAAGAGGCAGCGACGACTTTTATATAAGGTCCTTTATTATGGACCTTAATAAAATACTGGACAGTTTTGAGGCAACGTGCCTTGACAAAAAGACATTCCGCCAAAACATTGATTCTGATCTGCTGCATATAATGTCCCTCATTGAGAAAGAAAATACCACAAAGGAAAAACTGAGAGAAGCCCTGCTTTCATTCCATGAAAGAATCGAGTCAGTGTTAGGCAACAACAAAAAATAATTCCTTTTTTTAAAAAACGGACGAACCACCCCTTTCATTTCTTGTTTTATAAAAAGCAACTGTTATAATTAGATTATGAGCATATCACCAAGCCCAAGTTACAGCATAACCCTGAGACTTGAGATAGATAACACAATCGGGATGTTCGGAAAGATTGCAACTGCAATAGGAGCTTCCGGCGGAGACATAGGAGCCGTTGATATTGTAGGCACAGGCAAAGGGATTATGATAAGAGATGTTACTGTAAATGCAAGAGATGAATCACACGAAAGAGAAATAGTTGAAAGCGTAAAAAAGCTCGAAGGAGTAAAAATCCTTCATGTCTCTGACAGGACGTTCCTCCTGCATCACAACGGGAAGATTGAGATACACAATAAAGTGCCTGTAAAAAACCGCTCCGACCTCTCAATGGTCTACACCCCCGGTGTTGCAAGGGTATGTTTAGCAATTCATCACGATAAAGAAAAAGCCTACAGGTTCACCTTAAAGCGCAATTCTATTGCGATAGTAACAGATGGCAGCGCAGTTCTCGGCCTTGGCGACATAGGCCCTGAAGCTGCCTTGCCTGTAATGGAAGGAAAGTCCATGCTCTTTAAAGAATTTGCAAATATAGATGCCTTCCCATTAGCTCTGTCTACCCGTAATTCAGAAGATATAATCAGGACAATAAAATTCATTTCACCTGCTTTTGGAGGAATAAATCTTGAAGATATATCTGCGCCCAGATGTTTTGAAATAGAAGAAAGGCTTAAAAAGGAACTCGACATCCCGGTATTTCACGATGACCAGCACGGCACTGCCATTGTAGTCCTTGCTGCGCTGATAAATGCCGCTAAGGTAGTGAAAAAAAATATGGGTGGATTAAAGGCCGTAATTTCAGGCGCAGGCGCTGCCGGAACTGCCTGCTGCAAGATTCTTCTTAATGTCGGGATTAAAGATATAATCATCTGCGATAAATCAGGGGCTATTTACAAGGGAAGAAAAGAAAACATGAATCCCATGAAAAACTGGCTTTCAGAAAATACAAATCCCGGGATACTGAAGGGCAGCCTCTCAGATGCAATGAGAGGCGCGGATGTATTCATCGGAGTTTCAGCGCCTGATGTTATGACATCTTCAGACGTAAAAGGTATGGCCTCTGACCCGATAATCTTTGCGCTCGCAAATCCCGAGCCTGAGATTGCCCCCGAAGATGCATTGCCTTATGCAAGGATCTTTGCAACAGGAAGGTCCGACTATCCAAACCAGATTAATAATATGCTCTGCTTCCCCGGGCTCTTCAGGGGGCTTCTTGATGTAAGGGCTAAAGAAGTCAACTATGAGATTAAACTTGCTGCTGCTTATGCCATTGCCTCGGCAGTTGATGAAAAAGATTTGAGTGAAGATTACATAGTTCCAAGCATATTTGACAGAAAAGTCGTAGAGGGCGTCTCATCGGCTGTTATCGAGGCTGCGCACAGGACCGGAGTGGCAAGGAAATAGTTTTCTTAACTCCCCCTCACCCCCTTTTACCTTTCCACGCTCAGGCGGATTCGCCGAGGAGAAAAAAGGGGAAATTAAAAAAAAGTTAAAATATAAAGCTTATTATTTTATGTTTTTTGGCGTAAGAATTTCCGTAGCAGTGCCCCCTGCCCATGTCCCTGCCAGAATTCCATCTTCCTGAACTGTATAGATAACAGGATCAGCCGCCCCCCAGTTAACAGTAAGAATATTTCCTCTTAATTGACCCGTCCCGGTATAAACATTCATTGAAATCCTCCATACTAATCTAAACATATCTCCATTCCTTGAAATTGAAACACTTCCTGAGTAAGATGAACCATTCGGATTTTTACCACTAACGTAATATTCTCCTTCAGCTACCTCTCTGCTTTTTAATTCGGGTTTAACAGATATCTGAGGCTCAGGCACTGACTCTCCAAGCAGTTTCTTCACAAGTCTCTTGCTTGATTTTATTAAATCATCCACTTCGCATTTGCATTCATCTTCAGAAACATCTTCAATCTTTCCTGTTTCCACATTTATCAATGAGAGCGATAAATAATAAGTCTTGCCAACAAGACTCACAGAGCCTGTGATAATCTTTCCCACGCCAAGCAACTGCCCTGCCTCAACAATACACTCTCCGGCAGCGCATCCTGAAAGCTGAAATTTCTGCTCCCCTAATATCTTATTCATGTTGCCCCGGTCAATGACTTCATACTTTCCTGATTTCACAACCTCACGCCTTATGCTTTCTGAAAGGGGGTATGAAATGTCGTTGTCAACCTTACCTTTTGTCTCAAGGTCAAAGACAGCGAGCATGGTATCAATACGTTTTACTGCCTTAGGTCTTTCTTCAGGAGGTTTTGTATTAACAGGTTTTACATCAGCAGGTTTCGTCTCAGCAGGCACCGGAGGTTCTTTTGCCTCTTTTAGCTTTGCTGGAGCAGCAGAAAAGGAAAATGAGGGGAATGGCAATAGAATGGTAGATATACAAAGAACTACAAAAAAAGACATTAATATCTGACTTAGCCGCATGGATTTTACGGTACTATAACAATCAATCTTAAATCAAGATAAAATTTATATTATATGTTAAACTCCGCCAAACAAAAACCAATCAGGAACAGCCCATATATTCTTTCTGATCTCAATCAATTCTTTACCACGATAAACTATGAGACCTATCTGGCTGCTTCTCTTATGCCCATTCAAGAATGACTCCAGGTTACGCCCATCAGTGGAACTCACTTTGTCTGAAGACTTGGCCTCAACCGGCAAGAGTGTTCTTTCACCGGCAACTAAAAAGTCGATTTCCATACCTCCGCTTGTCCTGTAAAAGTATAAATCCGGTTCGATGGGTTGCAGCTGTTTCCATTTGACAATTTCTGAAAAAATCCAGCTTTCATAAGATGCCCCGGAATGAACAGATAGCTCTCCAAGAATTACCTTGTTCAGGCCAACATCAGGGAAATATATTTTAGGACTTTTTATAAAACGTTTACCTACATTCTCATAATATGGCTGTAACAGATTGCATTGAAAGGTCATTGCGAGCAAATGGATATATCTTTTTACTGTGTTTACTGTGAGGGTTACATCTCTGGCAACTTCACTAACCGAAAGTATTTGAGCATTGCGAGCGCATAACAGTTTCTGAGTCAAAACAAAGGTTTCTATGTTAGCAACCTGGCCTACGTCAGAGATATCTCTTTCTATATATGTTTTTTTATAATCCTTTAGCCAATTAAGCCTGTCTGATTTTTCCTTGCGCTGCCACACAGGCGGATATCCCCCCCACTGCTGATGTTCATTCCTCAACTGCACTGCTGTCCTGACTTTTTCGGAAGATAAGGCATTAAAACGTTCTATATCCTTTTTGGTCAGCATCCTGTCCTTCCAGATTTTTGAGAGCAAAGAAAAACCATCCGTACCGGATAGCTCTGAAAAAGAAAAAGGATACAAATTCAATAAGGCAACCCGCCCCGCAAGAGATTCCCTTATATTTCTCATTAGTAGTAGCTGCGAAGATCCGGTCAAAAGAAAATATTTCTTCTCCTTGCGATTTCTTCGTTTTTGCTTATCTATAATATATTTCAGGGGATCAAATATTGATGGTATTTTTTGCACCTCATCAAGAATGATAAGCGGTGTCTGTATTGCTTCCAAAATACCGATAGCAGAACTTTGAAATCTCAGCCTTTCATCAGGGTCATCAAAGGAGATATAGGTAAAAGGAAGATTCAGGCGCTCGGGGAGTATGTATTCAGAAAAAGTAGTCTTGCCTGTCTGCCGCGCACCCGTCAGAACAAGTACATACTCCTGTTTAAGTTTTGAAAGTGCAATATCATTTATATTCCGTTTGATGTATTCCACGAAAATAGCCTATCAAATACATTGCAAAATTGCAATGTATTTTTGCAATAGCAATTATATTTGCCTTTTTTTACCAGATTAAAAGCTAAAGATAAGGAATAAAAATTCCTGCAAAGTTTTACCTGAACTTAATTAATAAACCAATTTCAACGCATCAGGCACAATCTCTATCGTTGCCGGTGTCCTGCCGAAATAATCGCCGTCTATTTGAATATAGGCATCGCCGTTAATTTCAATTTTTTCTGCCTTTTGATAAGCCATATCAGTGAATTTCAGATGGTTCCCCCTGATTATTCCTGAAACATATCTGAGAATATCTGAACGTTTTCTGCCCTGCATGATAAAGGCATAGAGACTTGGTTCCTGCAGCTTCGCATCAGGCGCAACCTTGAAATGCCCTGCATATTTGGCAGCATTGCAGATTATTGCAGAATAACCCTCGCATAGCTTGCCGTCAATATTAAAAGTTAATCTGTCAGGATTCCAGGAGATGAATGTTTTTAAACCGCTCCAGATATATGCGCCCTTGCCTGAATATCTTTTTATTCTGCTTTTTATTCCATAAACAGCCTCACCGTCAAATCCAATCCCTGCCATAAGTAAAAAATAACGAGTGATGAACTGCGAATTCTCAGATGCACGATGCATGATGCATGATGACCCCCCTTTAATTCCCCCCTTGCGAAGGGGGGACAGAGGGGGGTGTATCTTGTATCCTGTATCT
>JACRGY010000019.1 GCA_016212165.1 Nitrospirota bacterium | reverse complement strand
ACCCCTGCCGGCAGTTCAAATTCTACCGGATGAGAATATCCAAGTGCTAACACAAGCTTATTGCCCTGAACCTGGGCCCTGTAACCTGTCCCTGAAATTTCAAGAACCCTCTGATACCCTGTCGCTACTCCGGATACCATATTTGCTATGAGGCTCCTTGTAAGCCCATGGAGCGCCCTCACATTTTTTTCCTCGCTTGACCTTTCAACAAGTATCTTGCCATCATTTACAGAAACATTTATGCCTGCTGGACATTTGGAAGCAGTCTCGCCCTTTGGCCCCTTGACCTTTACTGTTGCATCATCAACTTTTATATCTACACCTTTCGGTATATCTATCGGTTTCTTCCATATCCGTGACCTTTTATTATTATTCTCCTCTTACACTTTTTACCCTATTTAAACTGTATTTAATTACCAGATGTAACAAAGGACTTCACCGCCGATACTTTCGCGCCGGCATGTATTATCACTGGCCACACCTTTAGATGTTGTCAGTATTGCAATGCCCACGCCGCCCATCACCCTTGGGATTTCCTTGCCCCCGACATAGACCCTGCGGCCTGGCTTACTTATCCTTTTCAAACCGGACACAACGCTGTTTCCGTCAATATACTTAAGGGCTATCCTTAAAACTCCCTGTTTCTCGTCTTTCAGTATCTTATACGCCCTTATAAAACCTTCCTCTTTCAGAATCTTGACTACCTCAAGCTTCATTCTTGAAGCCGGGATATCAACCTTCTCCGCACGGATTGTAATTGCGTTTCTAATGCGTGTGAGCATATCTGCTATTGGATCACTAACCATTATTCTTCACCTCTTACCAACTTGATTTTGTCACCCCGGGCAACTGCCCCCTCAGTGCAAGCGTCCTGAAGCATATCCTGCAAATGCCAAAATCTCTCAAAACCCCTCTCGGCCTTCCGCATACACGGCATCTGTTATAAGCCCTCACCTTAAACTTGGGCGCTCTCTTAACTTTTTCGATCATGCAAGTTTTTGCCATATTCTCCTCTTTACTTTCTAAATGGCATGCCCATATGCTGCAACAGGGCCTTACCTTCCTTGTTCGTCTTTGCAGTAGTGCATATTATGATATCCATTCCATGGACTACTTCAACCTTGTCGTATTCTATTTCCGGAAATATAAACTGCTCTTTTATGCCAAGGGCATAGTTGCCCCTGCCGTCAAAAGACTTCCCCGGAACACCTTTAAAATCCCTGACCCTTGGAAGCGCAAGGTTTATAAACCTGTCGAGAAACTCATACATCATCCTGCCCCTTAATGTAACCTTACACCCTATGGGCATATCTTTTCTAAGCTTGAACGCCGCAATTGATTTCTTGGCTTTGGTAATTACCGCCTTCTGCCCGGTTACAATACCAAGTTCCTTCTGGGCAGCCTCAAGTAATTTTATATTCTGGATAGCCTCGCCAAGCCCGACATTAAGAACCACCTTTTCAACCTTTGGAACCTGCATTACATTCTTATATGAAAACTCTTTTGTAAGAGCAGGAACCACCTCTTTAACGTATTTCGCCTTTAGTCTTGGGACCGTTACTGGTCTATCGTTTCTTTGCATTTTTTACACACCCTTGATTTTTTACCACCATCGAAAGCCGTATTTGCAATCCTTGCAGGCTTGCTGCACCTTGGACATACAAGCATAACATTCGATATGTGAACTGGAGCCTCCTTCTCAATAATTCCACCCTGAGAATATTTCTTGCTCGGCTTCATATGTTTTTTTATAATGTTTACTTTCTCTATTATCAGCTTGTCCTTTGATAACATAACTGACAGCACACGGCCCTTCTTGCCTTTTTCCTTGCCGGTAGTCACTAAAACTGTATCGCCCTTCTTAATACCCAACCCCATTTCTTAGATAACCTCCGGTGCTAATGATATTATCTTTGTAAATTCTTTCCATCTCAACTCCCGCGCAACAGGCCCGAATATTCTTGTGCCCACGGGTTCTCCCTGAGGATTTATCAGCACAACCGCATTCTGGTCAAATCTTATGTAGGAGCCGTCAGGCCTTCTCTGCTCTTTCCTGGTCCTCACTACAACGGCCTTTGCCTTTGAGCCTTTCTTGACATTGGAATCAGGAATGGCTTCCTGCACACTGACAACTATAATATCTCCAAGCCGCGCATATTTTCTGCGCATGCCGCCAAGGACCTTTATACACCGGACCCTTTTGGCGCCTGAATTATCTGCTACTTCAAGTATACTTCTGTCCTGGATCATTCTCTGTTACCCCTTAAGCCTCTTCTAATATACTTATAACTTTCCATCTCTTGTCCTTGCTGATCGGCCGCATCTCAACTACAGAGACCATGTCACCTGTTTTACATTTATTCTCTTCGTCATGGGCCTTAAACCTCGTGACTTTCTTGACTGTCTTTTTGAAAACAGGGTGCTGCACAAGCCTTGTAACTGCAACCACCACTGTCTTGTCCATCTTGTCGCTCACGACCTTGCCTGTATAAATTTTCTTTGACATTTCTACTCCGGTTAACCTTTCGATTTCTCTGTTCTAATCGTCAAAACCCTTGCTATATCTTTTCTCAGGGCACGGATACGCATGGGGTTTTCTATTTCGCCGGTAGCAACCCGGAATTTGAGATTAAACAATTCTTTCCTCATATCATATTCCTTCTGTTTCAGTTCATCTGCTGTTAACGCCCTTAGCTCCGAGGATTTCATGCTACCGTATCCCCCCTCTTTACAAATTTAGTCGCAACCGGAAGCTTATATGATGCAAGTTTAAGCGCTTCCTTGGCAATATCCTCTGTAATACCCGCAACCTCATAAATAACTCTGCCCGGTGAAACAACAGCCACCCAGTACTCCGGATTTCCTTTGCCCTTGCCCATTCTTGTTTCTGCCGGTTTCTTTGTTATCGGCTTATCGGGGAATATTCTTATCCAGAGCTTGCACCCTCTTTTGGCATGCCTGGTTATTGCTATTCTTGCTGCTTCAATCTGCCTGGAAGACACCCATCCTGGCTCCATTGCCTTAAGGCCGTATTCTCCAAAAGAAACACTTGACCCTCTATACGCCTTGCCATTCATGTTGCCCTTCTGCATCTTTCTGAACTTAACTTTTTTCGGCATTAACATTTAAAGACTCCTGTCCGCCGCGGCCTCGGGAAGTATTTCACCATTATATATCCAGACCTTAACACCTATCTTCCCGTATGTGGTATGCGCCTCTGAAAACCCGTAATCTATATCTGCCCTGAATGTGTGAAGCGGCACCCTTCCTTCCCTGTACCATTCGTCCCTTGCTATTTCTGCTCCGGCAAGCCTGCCAGAGCATGCAACCTTTACACCTTGCGCCCCGAATCTCTGGGCTGATATGACTGCCTTTTTCATCGCCCTTCTGAATGCAATCCTTTTCTCAAGCTGAAGCGCTATATTTTCAGCAACAAGCTGCGCATCTATCTCAGGTTTTCTTATCTCCTTTATATCTATTGCAACCTGTTTTCCTGTCATTGTCTCAAGCTCTTTCCGAAGTTTTTCAACCTCGATTCCCTTCTTGCCGATAATTATTCCCGGCCTTGCAGTATGAATTATTATTCTTGCCTTTTGTCCTGCTCTTTCAATCTCTACCTTTGCAATGCCTGCATGAAACAACCTGCTCTTGATAATCTTCCTGATGGTAATATCTTCGTTCAACTGGTCCGCATATCCCCTCTTGGCATACCATCTGGAGTCCCATGTTTTTATTATTCCAAGCCTAATTCCTATCGGATGTGTCTTCTGCCCCAAAATCTACCTCCGTTCTAATTTTCCTCTGATAAAACTACAGTTATATGGCTCATCCTTTTCCTGATGACATTAGCCCTGCCCATTGACCTGGGCTCCATTCTTTTCAGCGAAGGCCCCTGATCAACAAATGCCTTAACATTCATATCCTCCGGGTTAACTGCCTTTTTCTGCTCTGCGTTCGCCATAGCAGACTTTAATACTTTTCCAACTATATCTGCCCCCCTGTAAGGCATAAATCTCAGGGCAATCAAGGCATCTCCGGCCTTTTTGCCCCTTATGAGGTCAATGACCCTGCGCGCCTTTCTCGGAGTAATTCTTACAAATTTTAATATAGCCTTTGATTCCATATAAGTCTGATTCCTTTTTATTCTTTCGCGGGCGCTGCTGTTGTTTTTTCCGCCCTCGAATGACCTCTGAATGTTCGTGTCGGTGAAAACTCGCCAAGCTTGTGTCCAACCATATTTTCTGTGACATACACAGGTATAAATTTTTTGCCGTTATGGACAGCAAATGTATAACCTATAAAGTCAGGCACTATTGTTGAACGCCTTGACCATGTCTTTATAATCTTTTTCTCACCCGTCTCTATCAACGCCTTAACCTTCTTCATTACTTTTTCATCAACAAAAGGTCCTTTTTTTAATGAGCGCGGCAATTTATTTCCTCCTCTTTACTATAAACTTATCAGTACGTTTATTATGTCTCGTTTTAATGCCTTCAGGCTTACCCCATGGAGAACACGGAGGACGTCCGCCTGAACTTTTACCCTCACCACCGCCTAAAGGATGATCTACAGGGTTCATGGCAACGCCTCTTACGTGAGGCCTCCTGCCAAACCATCTTATCCTGCCTGCTTTTCCGTAAGAAATGTTTTCATGCTCAACATTACTGACCTGCCCTATGGTAGCCATGCACCCTGAAGGTATAAGCCTGACCTCTCCTGAAGAGAGCCTTACCTGTGCATATTTTTCATCCTTGGCTACAAGCTGAACAGATGCGCCTGCACTCCTTGCAAGCTTTGCACCCTGTCCCTCTTTGATCTCTATATTATGTATAAATGTGCCCAATGGTATCTCATTTATAGGCAATGCATTCCCTGTTTTAATATCCGCCCCTTTTCCTGAAACCACATTATCACCGACCTGAAGCTGCAGGGGAGCAATTATATAACGCCTTTCACCATCTTTATACTTCAGCAACGCAATCCTTGCGGACCTGTTCGGATCATACTCAATAGTTTCAACTGTTGCCGGAACACCCGCCTTATCTCTTTTAAAATCAATAATCCTGTATGCCCTTTTATTTCCGCCGCCACGCTGCCAGACAGTAACGCACCCATTGTTGTTTCTCCCGCCTGTCTTCTTTATAGTCCCAAGCAATGGCTCATAGGGTTTGTCTGTTGTTATGTCCTTGAAATCAGAAACCGTCTGAAATCTTCTGCCAGGCGAAGTTGGATTATATTTTTTCATTCCCATTATGCACCCTCAACAAAATCAAGTTTTTCGCCCTTTTTCAGGGTAACTACCGCTTTCTTTCTATCCGGCCTTTTGCCGATAGATTTCCCTTGCCGTTTCCACTTGCCATTCGTATTTATGGTAGCTACCTTCTCTACCTTTACTTTAAAAATTTCTTCTATGGCACTCTTGACCTCAATCTTGTTTGCGCCCTTTGCCACCTCAACAAGTATCTTATTCTCCGATTCCTTGAGGTTGCTTCCCTTCTCTGTAAAAAGCGGTTTTTTAATAATGGAATACAAATTTGTCATGCTGTCTCAGCCTCCTCAAGTATTGCAACGGCTCCTTTTGCGATAAGAACCCTGTTATGGCTAAGCACACTGTAAGCATTCAGGTCTGCAGCACGCGAGACATGGACCCCGGGGATATTTCTTGCAGAAAGTTTTACTGCATCATTATCTTCCGGTATCACTACAAGAAGGCTTTTGCCGTCTAATCCAAGATTCCTGATTATGGAGGTCATATCTTTTGTCCGCGGCTTGGCGATTGATATGTCATCTATAAATGTAATCTCTCCGTCTGCAAGTTTTGCTGACAAGGCCGCCTTTAATGCCAGCCTCTTTGCCTGTTTCGGCATGCTGTATGAGTAGTCACGGGGCTGCGGCCCGAATATCGTGCCTCCCTTTCTCCACAACGGGGAACGGCTACTCCCGGTTCTTGCCCTTCCTGTATGTTTCTGTTTCCATGGCTTCTTTCCGCCTCCGCTCACAAGACCTTTTGTCTTTGTCGCATGCGTCCCCTGTCTCTGATTGGCAAGGAAGTTAGTGACAGCCGCATGCAAAACATCATTTTTCTTGCCCAGCCCAAAAATTTCCTCACGGAGACTAATCTTGCCTGCTGTATTATTATTCCTGTCTTTTATCTCTAAGTCAGGCATATTACTTTCCCTTCCTGATTTCTAAATAAGTTCCCGGCGCTCCGGGAATGGCACCCTCGATCAGTAAAACATTCTGGTCAGGTTTAACAGCCGCTATCGTAAGGTTCTTGACCGTAACACACTCAGAACCCATATGCCCCGGCATGCCCTGGTTTTTCCATACCCTTGAAGGATAAGAACTTGCGCCTATAGAGCCCGGCGCACGGTAAAACATAGAACCATGAGAAGCCGGCCCTCCGGCAAATTTATTCTTTTTTATTACTCCCTGAAAACCCTTGCCCTTTGAAACACCTGTTACAGAAACATTATCTCCCCTGGCAAATTTTTCAACTGTAACAAGGTCTCCTACCTTCAGATCTCCCATGGGGAATTCTTTCAATATCTTATGGGGTTTAACCCCTGACTTCTTAAACATGCCTGCCATCGGCTTACTTACCTTTTTCTCCTTTTTAATCTCCTGAAACCCTATCTTGACAGCCTCATATCCGTCTTTTTTAAGTGTCTTAACCTGTATAACACAACATGGCCCGGCTTCAACTACTGTCACAGGAATCATCTTCCCGTCTTCAGTAAATATCTGGGTCATGCCGAGTTTTTTCCCTAAAATACCGGTCACAGTTTTATCTCCACGTCAACTCCTGCTGCAAGCTCAAGCTTCATAAGCGCATCAACTGTCTGAGGAGTCGGGTCATATATATCAATAAGCCTCTTATGTGTTCTTATCTCAAATTGCTCTCTCGACTTTTTATCAACATGAGGCGACCTTAAAACAGTTATCTTGTTTATCCGTGTCGGCAAAGGAACAGGACCCGCTATCCTTGCACCTGTTCTCTGTGCAGTATCAACTATCTCTTTAACAGAGCGGTCAAGCACCCTGTGGTCATATGCTTTCAGTTTTATCCTGATTTTTTGTTCCATTATCTTTTCACTTTCAACTTTTTCGCCTCAGCGAACCCGCCCGGGGCGGGAAACTTTAGACTTTTAATTTTCACGCTATAACCTCAGTAACAACACCGGCACCGACAGTACGGCCGCCTTCCCTTATCGCAAACCTCAGTTCCTTCTCCATTGCTATCGGAGTTATCAGTTCTACTGTTATGGTTACGTTGTCCCCGGGCATCACCATCTCCATT